>JAEEII010000065.1 GCA_016281295.1 Bacteroidales bacterium | reverse complement strand
GCGGTATCTGGTCAACCTTTGGCTTTTTCGCCTGTGCCATAGGCGCATTCACACTCATCATTTCTTTGGTGTACCCAGATTCAATAAGACTCCTTGCCGCAGTTTTGGGATTGATTGCAGAATTGGTCCTTCTTTTCGGCTTGGCGGAATGCATCACTGGTGTGGCGCTCAAAAACTGGGCTATCAAAATTGCAGGATTCGTCACCGGTGTTGGCGGTTTGGCAATCTACTACATTGCAGGCTCGGGTTGGGAACCGATGCTCATTTTCACCTTTGCCGGCTTGGTGCTGATAGCCACGGGCTTGCTTGTCAGAATTCAATACAAATAGGCTATGTTTCCGAAACTTGATCCACTACTGCACTCGGAACTGCGACTGGCTATCGTGTCGCTCCTTGCCGGAGTAGAGGAGGCTGACTTCAACTATCTAAAGGAGCATACGGGCGCCACCTCGGGCAACCTGAGCGTGCAGATCGACAAACTGGCCGAAGCTGGGTACATCTCTGTCGAGAAAGGCTTCAAAGGGAAGATGCCGCGTACCACCTGCAAGATTACCCTGTCGGGGACAGAGGCTTTCAGAAACTATGTGAAAGCCCTGAAGAAATACCTCGTTGCCGGAAAGTAATTCATTGTAAATTGACTTTTTAAAAGGCACAGGCTGCGAGTACCGCTCGCGGCCTCGTGTCGCATAGAGCCGTTGTTTCTGTTATTACACGCTACTTTTAACGTTTATGTTGAAGAAAAAGCGTACTTTTGCACCGCGATTTTTGACAAAACAATAACAAACAATCACTATAAACCATTATGAAAAAAGTATTTGCTTTAATTTTTCTGTTTTGTGCCCTGAGTGTATGGGCGCAACAACCTCTGCTTACCACGAAATGGACGCAGGGTGCACCCTACAATCGGCATTGCCCGACCGATCCGTTTGAGAATGACGATCGTTGCTATGCAGGATGTCCAGCTGTTGTTATGGGGCAGATTATTAATTATCTGCAAACGACGCAAGGCACCCGCTTCGACGATGGCGACGACTATTACACGGGTAATTATTTTGGTCGGCAATTCCATATCGATGACGACTGGGACACTTATGATTTCCCCTCTTTCCCGCAGCTGAATGAGTTGCTGGATTCGGTCGATGCCAAGTTCGAGCGAGGCGAGTCCCTTACCAGCACATTGAAGGCTGCCGTTGTCTTTGCTTGCGGTGTGGCTTGCAAGCAGGTTTATACGGCATCGAATACTTACGGCTCGGGTACCTACTCTGTGGATCAGGCGTTCCGTGCTTATCAACGGTTCGGCTTTTCAAACTGCCAGCTGTTGCGGGAGCCTGATTCGACAATGTACGCCGTGTTGATATCCAATCTGCAAGCCGGCTATCCTGCACATCTTGCCGTTGAAAGTCAGGACGCAACAACAGGGCACAATGTCGTTGTCGACGGCTATCGCGAAAGTGATGGCAAGTTCCATATCAACTTTGGCTGGGGCGGCCCCAAGGACAACTGGTATCAGCTGCCTGACCCTGATGGTTTCTCTTATGGATGGACCAAGATTGAGGGCATTATCGTGAATATCATTCCCGACAAGTCGCCTATGGCTGTCAACGAACCTGCGCGTCCGCAGCCGCTCACGGTGTATCCCAACCCAGCCACCGATGTGCTCTATTTGAACGACCTTCTTGGTGAAACTGTGGATTATACCATTTTCAACGCTTTGGGCCAAAAGGTGAAGGCCGGCTCTTCCGACGGCAGTATTCGCGTCGCCGAATTGGATAAAGGCATCTACATTTTGCGTGTCGATGGCGACAAGCACTTTGAAACAGCCAAGTTCGTCGTGAAATAGTTCTTTTGAACGGGACCTCTTTTTTGGGGGTACTTCATTCGTTTCTTGAAAATCATATCGAGCCAGATGCGTGTCGAGCGTCCGCAATGATATCTACCACAGAAAACCACTACTTGCTGTTCTCCTCGTCCCACACGGCTCGCACCTCGTGGTCGTTGAAGAAACGTATGGATTTCTTATTGCTCATTGTCGTTTATTATATTCACGCATTATAGTATTCTGATTTTTTTAGCTCTTGCAATTATACAATCACCTCCTTTTCTATATCAAGGTCGTCTGTCAGTTCTCGTTTTAATTCTATGCGGTTGGTCTCAGTCATATTTGATTATCTTTGCTATTATTTCTTGTCACTTTTGTCTAATTAAAATGTCACAATAATTGTCTTTAGATTATTATGATTACAATTTGTGAGGCAGGGGAAACTGGTATATGCGGTTTATTACTCTTCTTTTTCATCGCTAGCATGTCCTTTTCTGATTCGTTCTTCCAGAAGTTCTTGAGCAAATCTAAAGTCTGTAATGTCGCTTGATACGATTTCAACCATAAGATTCTTCCACTCTTCAGCATCTAGTTCAGCCCGTTCGACCTGTTGTATCACCTCTTCTCGTAGCCGCATTTCAGCCAATTCTTTTGGGGAGAACATTACTTCTGGCGGGCCGTACATCAACGGACAGTTTTCATCTATTATTTCCTCCAATATACGATGTGCCTCTTCAATAGGCTTGAGGGCTTTCAAAAGTTCTTTATTGTCGGTGTTAGAACAATTGACCTCCGAAATATATGAACTTAATGC
>JAEEII010000064.1 GCA_016281295.1 Bacteroidales bacterium | reverse complement strand
GGGGTATTGAAGTTGGAATACGGCAACATCAAGACCTATTTAGCTGAGCATGGCATGGAACAACCCACTTTGCAGCAGCTTCATGATGCCATCTGTGCCATTCGCGACGCCAAGTTACCTGATGTGAAACAGATTGGCAATGCGGGAAGTTTCTTCAAGAACCCTGTCATCCGCATAGAACAATTAAACGACCTTCAACAGCGATACCCTGACATACCCCATTATCCTGATGAGGATGGCATGGTGAAAGTCCCGGCGGGATGGCTCATTGAGAAGGCTGGATGGAAAGGTTGGCGTGACGAGCATGTGGGGGTTTACGAGAAACAAGCCTTGGTTTTGGTGCATTATGGAGGCGGCAAAGGACATGACATTGTGGAATTAGCCAAGAAGATCCAGCAATCTGTTGCAGAGAAATTCGGGATTCAAATCCAAGCAGAGGTTAACTGGATAGATTAAAAAAACCTCTAAGGGGCTATCTCTAACCTCTCAATTATCAATTATCAACTCCCCCACCAGCTCCTTTGCTTCGCTGAACCCATGACGCTCGCAATAGTCCTTCAAGCCTTCCACAACTTTCATGGAGACGGCAGGATCGATGAAGTTAGCCGTGCCAATCTCGATGGCGGAGGCACCGGCGAGCATGAACTCCACAGCGTCGGTGGCGTTGCTGATGCCACCCAGGCCCACTACAGGAATCTTCACGGCTTTCGAGACTTGCCACACCATACGCAAAGCCACTGGCTTCACGCAAGCACCCGACAAACCACCCGTAATCACTGAGAGCTTAGGCTTGCGCTTCTCAGCATCAATGGCCATACCCATCAAGGTGTTGATCAACGACACGGAATCGGCACCAGCACCCTCAGCTGCCAAGGCGATTTCGGCGATGTTAGTGACATTCGGCGAGAGCTTGACCATCAGATGTTTATGATACACTTTACGCACCTCGGAGACCACCTGCGCGATACCTGTTGTAGTCACACCGAAAGCCATGCCGCCTTGTTTCACATTAGGGCAAGAGACATTCAGCTCAATGGCAGGAATCTTTTCCAAAGCATCAATCAGCGCTGCACCTTGCACATAATCCTCCAAGGTAGAACCCGAAAGATTAAGCAACACATTCGTATCGAAGTCCTTGATACGAGGATAGATGGTATCGACAAAGTATTTCACCCCCTTGTTTTGCAGTCCGACACAGTTCAGCATTCCAGAGGCAGTCTCCGACATCCGAGGATAAGGGTTGCCCTCACGAGGATGCAGGGTGGTGCCTTTCACGATGATGCCACCCAACTGAGAAAGATCCACAAAATCGGTGTACTCCTCACCATAACCAAAAGTACCCGAAGCCGTCATCACAGGGTTACGCAGCACCAATCCGCGACCCAAATCGATTGTCATGTTCACCATTTCAACCTCCTTATATTAAAAACTGGTCCTTCTTTGCATACACAGACATGGCCATCGACGGTATCCTCCACACAGCAGAGGCAGGCACCAAGGCCACATGCCATCAAGTTCTCGAGCGAGACCTCGCACCAGATGTTTTTTTCATCGGCCAGTCTCGCCACAGCCTTCATCATAGGTTTAGGACCACAGACATAAATTTTATCAAAGACCTGCTGTTGCCATACCGAGTGCATGGTCACAAATCCCTTCTCTCCCAACGACCCATCTTCAGTGGTGACGAACACCGTCCCCAACTGCTGGTAATCCGATAAACGGATTAAGTCTGTCCTGGTTTTTCCACCCAGCAACATGAAAGGCTTAACACCGATGTCGTTCAACGTTTTGGCGAAATAATACAAAGGAGCGATGCCGATACCACCGCCCACCAGTAAACACCGCTCTCCTTGCTCAGGGAGGCTGAAGCCATTGCCAAGCGGCAACACCAAATTAATGGTGGAACCCACTATGGATTTAGCAAGCTGGCGGGTACCCTCGCCCACCTGCTGAACCAGCAACGAGAGTTCGTTATGCTGATGATCCACATCATGGATGGAGATGGGGCGACGCAGATAAGTGGATGGAGCACCGTCAACACGTACCTGAACAAACTGTCCAGGCATGATGTCGGGCAAAGACTGCTCACTACGAAGTCTCAACATCACCGAGCGTCCATAGTCACTTATCCCGACCAATGTGAAGTCTGTGATTTGTTTTGTCATAAATGCTAAGCTTTAAAACGACACAAAAATAAACAAAAAAAGCTGCCGAAGCAGCTTTTATAACATTCTAATTTGAAAATCATTGTTCTTTTTCGGGAGACTGCTCAGGCGTTGCCTCGGAATCGGTTTCCTCCGTAAAGTCCAGTTGATTCTTATCCATAAGCAATTGATACCAGGCAAACACCTTTTTCATATCAGAAGGATATACTGCATCCTGGTCGTAATCAGGCATCACCTCGAGGAATTTGGCACAAAGCTGTTCATTAGAGGCCTTCTTGAAGTCGAAATCCACTTTGTCGCCCATCTTGTCGTGAATCATCTTGAAGACTTCCTTCAGGGGACGGTCCTCATCGACAGAGAAGATGGAAATCTCCTCCAATGAGCTCATGCGGTCATGAGCAAAAGCGGGAATGCATTTCCCGTCGAGTAATGATTCGACAATAATTCTCCCAATGGCCTGGGACTTGATCAGATACAGTCCCGGTTTGCCTGATATTGATACAATTTTACTTAAATCCATATTCATTTTGTGATTAAATTTTCAAAAAAACGGGCAAAAATAGGAATTATTTTGGAAAAAAGTCTAAATTTGTTGTTTTAAAAATTCATTATGAGAACAAAAAACAACTCGAAACAACACAAGCATCCCATCACTTCGAGCAAGCCTCTCTCCATCATCCTACAACTATTAATCACATTTTTACTCCTCGGCTTGATTCTCATTTCTTTCTACAACATCCAACCCTACTGGTTGAGATGGGTATTTTTCGGCACGACTTTGTTGCTGATCACCATTCAAGGCATCCGGTTGAAATGTCCGCTATTGTTTGTTGACAGGATTTTCGCCAAACACCCAAGCAAACAGTTAGTTTTGGCGTTATACATCTTCACCATCTGTTTTGATTTTGCTCTGTGTCTTTTCCCTGGAAAAAGCCTTCGTATGACTTTCACCAATTTCATCAGCTTCAAGATGATCACGGAGGAGGTGGATGACGAAGTAAAGATTGTGTTCGACACAATCCAATACAAGCCTAACGTAGAAGAAATTGCCTTTGTGGAGAAGCCTGCCATCTACAAGCAACGGTCAGACTATCTCAAATACGGCATCATTTACTTGTTGGGTTTAGTGGTGTTCAACGGTCTTCTCATTGCTACCATCACGACGTTCATGACGACGAGGGCCAAACGCTATAACATGGGCACCAACACCTACGGGAACATCAAGCAGCACGTCGTGATAGTAGGTTTCAACCCATTATGCGTACCCATCATCCGCAATGTCTGCAATAGGAATAAAAACGGCCTTCCCCCTATGTTTCTGATTCTTTCAAGTCAGAATCCAGAAGGCATTCAACGTGTCATCCAGACACAGCTACCGTCGCTCGAAGAGCATGTCGTCGTGTATTCTGGTGACATGAACTCCATGACGCAGCTGAGGCGTCTCAACCTAAGTTACGCCAAAGAGGCATTCATCCTGGGCGAAGAAAAGGAGCCTGGACGAGACTCAAAGAACCTGGAATGCGCCAAACTCATCAAAGAAATCCGGAATACCCCAAACGCTGGAGAAACACTTCCAGTGAACGTGCAATTCGACAAGCCCGCCTCCTACTCCACCATTAAGAGAATCACCATCCCCGAGGACTATTACAAAAATGACGACAAGCAGGAAATCCTTTATATCAGGCCTTTCAACTTCTACGAAAATTGGGCCAGGCTGCTATGGGGCACTTTC
>JAEEII010000063.1 GCA_016281295.1 Bacteroidales bacterium | reverse complement strand
TTATCTTTGCAAAACGAAAAATAATGGATGAAAGAATGAGCCCCCGTTCCGTCTTATGGAGCCTGTTGTGTTGCGTTCCGATGGTTTTCGCATCGTGCCACCACCCTGTGCCGACGACGCAAGCGCCGTCGGCAGACCCCGAATTGGCATCCGTTGACAGTCTGATGTGGCAACAACCCGACAGCGCGTTGACACGGCTCATTCCCTGGTTTGACACCGAACCCGCAACGGAATACGACCGGCATTACGCCCACCTGCTGCTGGCTGAGCTGCTCTACAAGAACGATTACGAGCAGACCAACCGCAAGGATTTGCTTCGTGCGGTGGATTATTTTGACTCATTGGCGGATGGCCGTGACGCGTCCGCGACCATGGTGTTTTTAGACGCTCGTGCGCATTACATGAACGGGGTGGGCTATTACGAGCGTGACAGCGTGGTGGAGGCGTGCGGGGAATACCTGAAGGCCGTGGAAATCATGGAGAACAATTTTGATGAAAAGGAATTGACCGGCCAAAAGGCAAAACTCACTGCCTTGGCATACTCGCATCTAACACAATTGTTTTCCGCCCAATACCTTCATGAACAAGCCATCTACTTCGCCCAGCGTTCACTGCCATATTACAAAAGGCATAATGCATTGTTTTGGCATGCCGCTTGGGTGCTTACTGAAATAGGTGCCCAATATGACATGCTGGAGCATCTGGACAGCGCAGATTATTATTATCATCAAGCGATGAAAACTATTCCCGATACAACAGGCTTAACATACAGGGACATCGCTGCCCATCAAGCCTATTTAAGGTACAAAATTGAAAAGCAAGCCGATAGTGTATTAATACAACTTCAGTATTTGTTGTCAAAAGCCGAGAGCGAAACGGAACGTTCAGCCCGTTGCTTGTCTATTGCCGAATTGTATTATTTGGAAAGGAGATATGACTCCGCAAAAATATATTACAGTCAAGTGTTTAATCACACAGCAAGTGTCAATGCCAAAATACTGGTAGCGCAGAGGCTGATGGAAATCTGCAATACAAACAACGACAGTGTGAGTGCGAACTTGTATTCCGCGTTCCTTTCTTCATACGCCGATGCAGGCGACGATCGAGGCAAGATACATTCACAATTGACAAAACTACAGCAAAATTATGCACAGCATAAAATGGAGAATTTTTACAATCGACAAGAGAAGAGGAAACACCGCATTGTCAATGGAGTTGTTTGGACTTTGCTAAGCTGTATCGGCCTTTTTGTCCTGCTGCTTCTTTTGAGCAAAAGACACGTAAAAGAAGTAGAGACTGATAAAAATGAAATAGAAAAACAACTTGTGGCAGAAAAACACGCGCACAAGATACACCAGACAGTTTTGTCTGGCAGACTTAAAAAAAGTAACGAGTTGTTACGTGATGTTTCGCAACAACTGGAAAAAGCCAAGCAGAATCAACAAGCCATTCTGGAAAACCCAACAACAAAAAACGACTTCACTGCTTTTAAAGAGAGTCCAATTTGCCAACATATTCTTAAAACGGTAGATACATACCATTTCAAAGCTAAGATGGACCATTTGCTTTATAAAAACAGAGCGCTTAAAAAAACACAGAAGAAATTGTTGTCGGAAATGGGGAACAAGTATCTTGGCCAATTTACGGTTCGTATGAAAAGCCAGTATCCATCGCTTACAAATGAAGATCTGTTATATTGTTACCTTTATCTGCTCGGTTTAAACGAGGCCGACATTTCTGCTTTGATGCAGAGAGCGTATTCAACTGTTTGTGAGAGGAACAGAAAGATAAAGCATATCATTGGAACGATAGACGACCTGTCAGCTATTCTTATGGGTCGTTTATAGATAGATGATATATGATTCGTATTCAAGACGTTATACAAATAATCCATACCTTTCCATACCATTTTTTTATTGACAGTTATTTGATGAATTTTTACTTTCGTTGCGTTTTAAATTAAATCACAATGCGACGCTATTTCATCAAAACAATCGTTCTGTTGCTCATCATGGTTTTTATATCAGGATATGGCAACGCAAATGACTTCTTATTAACAGATGGCGGTAGTAATGTTCCGATTATGGAGTCCCATGTTCAAGGAGTACCCAAAGGCTCCACCATCCAGGCCACCATCAACGGGCACTCGCTGACGGTGGTTTTCACCGAGAACCTCGGCAATGTGCAGGTCGAGGTCACCGATTCCACGGGCGGCACCGTGGATTACTGGGACATCTGGACCCCCAACGGCTACATCGTCTATATCTACGACACCGGCAGCTACGTCGTGACCTTCACCCTGCCCAACGGCGACGAGTACTACGGCGAGTTCGAGGTGACGGATTGAATAAATTATTAACAATCAAAAAAACCACACACTATGAAAACAATCCTCAATCTTGTAATGCTTGTCCCGTTTGTCCTCATGAGTGGGACGTGCCTGTCGGAGAACCTTAACGACAGCATCATCCAACCCGGACAGGTCATCGGAAGACATCTCGACGCCGCCGGAAACATTGACAACGAGCTGACCTCCCAATTCTCGTACCATGAGAACGGCAAGGTGAAAAAATTCGACTTCCCCGATTATGTGTTAAGCACCTCCTTCCACTATGACGGTGATTTCATGAAAAAAGAATTCACCTACCACAGGGCCGGATATCCTGAGGTCGAGGAGTGCCTTGACTACGATTATGACGAGAAAGGCCTCCTGGTCTCCATGAGTCACACCTGGAGTCTCATGGAGTCGAACCAGTATTGGTCGTACCAATACAACGGGGAGGGCCGACTGGTCCGAAAAGAGCTTGGTGACGGACACGACACCTGGGAATTCTGGCTGTACGACTACGAGGAGGACGGTCACAAAAGGACGGAGTCTCACTACCTGGTGCCCTTCATAGGACATGAGGGAATGCTCTCCGAAACAACCCAGTCAACCTACGACGGGAGTTACCGCCTCGTGGAGGAGCTGACGACGGCATTCAACGACGGTGGCGAGTCCACCGGCCAGAGCCGCACCGAATACACCTACCATCAGGACGGGAATCCGGAACTGAAGACAACGCAAACGCTGACGGCCAACGGCTGGGCGAACCACAGCTTCGTCAAGATGCAGTATGACGGTCAATCCCGGCTCACCGAATGGGCCTCCGGCTCCTGGTCGGAGTCCGACCAAGCATGGGAAGAGGAGAGGAAGGCCGTCTATGAGTATGACGACGCAGGGATGAAAGAGGTGGTGTCGTTTTATAAAAAAAGCGGTGAGGAATGGATACGTGACAAATTCACGAACCACCCCCTGTTTATCAACCCCGCCGAAAAATGGCAGCAGAACAGCATGCGCTTCTACTATTACGAGACGTATTTCCATGAAGGCAACGTCAACCAGTTCGAGATAAGATACATCTACACGGAAGCCCCGGTTTATCTTTCGGAGCCTGAAAACAAGGAGCACGTCACGGGGGTGTTCCCGAATCCCGGCACAGACCACGTCAAAGTGTCCGCCGGTGTTGACAACG
>JAEEII010000062.1 GCA_016281295.1 Bacteroidales bacterium | reverse complement strand
TTATTTGCGCAGTCTTGTACAGCAAATAGAAAAACCGAAACAAGATTAATAATTCTCAAGGATAGTCTCGGAGTATCTTCCCTCTTCCATCTACCCTCTACAATTTTCCATCTTCTTAATGAAAGAATACAAACCACTAGAAAACCTTCCGGATGATCCCGAAGAACTTAAGAAGATCATCGAGGAGCTACACTACAAGGTCCATTCCCGCGATGTTATGATCGACATCGCAGAAGAGATGTTCGGAATCAAGATTAAAGAAAAATAAAAAAGGTCAAGAATTAGCGAATTAGAGAAAAAGCCAGGTTAGGACACAAACAATTCTCAAATTCTCCAATTCTTGATAAATAGAATCTGGACAATCATCTCTAGACACTCGCCCCTTGACCCTCGCCTCCCCCTCGTCCGTCCTCTTAAGGTTTATGAACCTTTCATCCAGGAAGACATTGTTCAGAATCTGTACCACAATTTCGACGAGCTCCTCGCCGATGTCGATATGGTAGTCATTATGGTTAAGCACAATCAAATCAAGGAGAACTGGGACAAACTCAAGGGCAAGGTCATCCTCGACTGCCACAACATTTGTCCGCTCGAAGGTGTTTATCATATCTAACATCTTACCTCTTCCAACAGACATCCATTGCTTGCCATAAGTTTATTAAAATTTCAAATTAGTGTTAAAAGTTGGTCGTAGGCCCTTCAGAACGCAGAATAAGTCGTAATTTTGCAGAATGATTAACTAACGAAGATATGACAGACCATTTGCCATACATACCTGATGTCGACCGCTTATTGAAGACTTTGCAAAAGATGGGCGGTTCAAGACCTGAAGATTGGGAAGGTGACAGTTACGCCTTTTTCTGGACGGAAGCGAAAGCTGTTGTCCTAAAAAACGAAGAATACTCTGTGACTGCAACTTTCTTGATGATGGCATCAAACGAGCAGGAAGAGGCAAGAAATGCGTTCTGGAAATGGGTAGAATCATCGGCTCCCATCGAAGCAATAATCAAAGCTATTGGCAAGGTTGGTATTAGTATCTCGGATTTAATAGTCAAACTTTCGTATATTTCTTCTGAGCAAGATTCAAGGGTGCGTGTTGCTTGGATGGAACGACTTGGAATAATCCGTGTCGAAAATGGCAAGTATGTCCTTAACGATGGAGAAATAGAGTATGATGAAGATGCCAAGGACGGGATATATCCTATCGATATAGAGGATTCCATCGACATCAAAGACGATAAGTTCTCGGTATTTGAGTATATTCGAAAGGTAAATGGCGGAAAAATAGTGATTAATCCGGACTTCCAGCGCAATGAGGTTTGGACTATTGAACAGAAAAGTCAGCTGATAGAGTCTACCATGCTGGAAATACCCATTCCGGCTTTCTATATGAAGAAAGATGCCCAAGGACGGTTGATTGTGGTGGATGGACTACAGCGGACACTGGCTCTGAGAGATTTTTTGAGTGATGGTTTCAGGCTTACTGGGCTGAATGCACTTAACAAAGTGAACGGATACTCTTGTTCAGAGATGCGGAAGGATGAAAAACTTTCTAATCTTATAACAAGAGTGGAAGACAAGCAATTGTTGTTTTATGTCATCTCGAAAGACACCCCAATGTCAATCGTATATGATATCTTCAACCGTATCAACACTGGTGGCACCAAATTGGAGCGTCAAGAAATACGTAACTGTATTTTTATAGGTCATTCCACCCGGCTTTTGAAAGAGTTATCAGGCGAGTCTGTCTACAAGAGAGCAATAGACGGTGGAATATCACCTAAGCGAATGAAAGACAGGGAAGCGGCTTTAAGATGTATGGCTTTTACTCTTCTTGACTATAAGAAAGCTTATACTCGCTCCATGGATGACTTTCTGGAACGAGCCATGCGTAGAATCAATAAGTTGAGTTTTGTAGAGGTGGAGGACATGAAAAAAAGTTTCCTGAAAATCATGGAGCAAACCCTGCGAATATACGGTACATCCAATTTCCGAATCCCTTCAGACTATACAAGGGGCAGGATAAACATTGCGGTCATGGAGACCATCTACTATGTTTTTTATAAGAAAGTGGAATATGGTCAGACCATCGATAACAATCTAATGCGCCAGTCATTCCATACCTTGCTAAAAGATCCTGAATATCTGGATGCCGTTAGAAACTCTACTGGCTCACCATCCAAGGTGACTACAAGATTTAATTTGGCCAAACAAATATTCAATGTGGTATGATAGACGAACTGTTATTAGATAATTTCAAGCTTTTCGGGAAGGAAACAAAATTTTCCAATTTGAAAAGCATCAATCTACTTACTGGTGTCAATGGACGTGGTAAATCCACTGTACTACAGCCCCTTTTGCTGTTCAAGCAGACTTTGCTCAGAAGCCGATCTTCGCGTCAGATATTCCTGTCGGGTAGTTTCGTGGATTTGGGAAACGCATCCGATGTGAAGCATGTAGATGCCAGTGTAACCAAGCCTATTCGCATTGGATTCCAAGAAAAGGATGAGTATTATACCTATACTTTAGGTGTGGTGAAGGACAATAAGCAGACCCTTGACATTCATAGGTTTGATAGTACAGGAAGGTTGCAAATTTCTGTTGATGTTGATGAATTCACTATATTTTATGACCTTGTTCCAGATATTGGCCAAAGAGGCAAATTGAAAATGCCCTTCCAGGATATAGTCTATATTTCTGCTGAACGCATCGGCCCCAAACTAAGTTTCGCTCCATCATCAGATGAATGGATTGACAAACGAGGTGAGCATACTATACAAATGCTTCATGAGCGGCAGTATGACAGAGTAGATGATAGCATCATAGAAGGGATGTATGATATCTTTCAGGATATTGACGAAGACGAACTGTCACCTACTGTCAATGATGTGCTGAATTTCTGGTTGACGAAAATGTTCGGAGCATCTGCGGCTACAGTAAGTTATATTGAGGAAGCCAATATATATGCGTTAGGTATCAGTACGGTACAGAAGGGAGGAAAGGCCGTGTTCAAACCGACCAATGTGGGCTTTGGTTACAGCTATGCTCTTCCTATCCTTATAGCAGGTCTTACTGCCCGAAAGGGAACTATTCTTATTGTGGAAAATCCTGAGGCCCATCTCCACCCGTCAGCTCAGTCAATGATAACCAAGTTTCTTGGTCTTGTATCCAATTGTGGCGTGCAAGTCTTTATCGAAACACATTCCGAGCATATTCTCAACGCACTGCGTGTTATGGTTGTGCAGAAGGATATGAAAGCACAAGATATCAATGTAATGTTTTTTGATAGGAAGTTGGAGAATTTTTTTGAATCGATAGCGATTGAAGAGAACGGGAAATTGGATCATTGGCCAGCAAACTTCTTTGACCAGGCAGAAAAAGATTTAAACGTGTTGCTGGGACTATAAAAGAATGAAAATTACAGTTTTCATCAATGAAGAATCTTTGCAAGGCCAGTTGTGTGGTGGCATTTCCGAAGCCATCAACAACCTTATAGCTGTTATCAATGCGTTATCCAGTAACCATATTGTTGAGGTGTCGGTGATTACCTCCAGTGCTATATTTTCGAAACTAATATGTGCAGAAACCGGCCTTTCTATTGCTCAGCTCGGAAAGGTAGACCCTGATTTGTTTATGGCGTTCAAGGGAATGTTGGATAAGGGTAAATATTGGGATAAAGATGTTGCTATTCAACGTTCTGATGCGTTATATTTGTATGAAATACAGCCAGTTAATGGCACAAGCGTGGCTGAGGCGCGTGAATTTGTAGAAATAGGAGCGGAAGCGATGCTCGTCAGTGTGCCGGGCACCAACTATGTAGGCAAGACAGTACCCGTCAAAAGGGATGGAGAAGAAAAGGATGTTTCTCATGCTTTGACTACGGCTGATGTGTTTGATTATCTTGCGGGTAAAGGTATAGCATTGAAGTATGACAGGTCTAAGTACTTACGGGTGGATGATATGCAGACAGTACTTGCAGATAAAACTCAATTTGCAGAAACAAACCATAAGGTTCAGGGACGAACCGTTTATGAGCGTATAGGTAAAGACGAATATTGGTATGTGGATAATTTCCATAAGGACGGTTCCGTGCATCTTGAGGTATTCCGTATGAGTGATGGTTCATTCATTGGCACATGTGACATCGAGGATGTGAACAAATTAAAAGTTGCATCGAAGAGAGAAAAGGCAAAAAAAGAACCGCTCAAGTTTTAATCCATTTGCTTTTGATTAATTAACCCATGAAGTGTAAATTATTCACAAGCTGCTGGAGCGAGCTTAAATCCGGGTTGACCGAGGATTACAGGAAGGCGATTGTTGAATAATGGAACAGATTTGATACAGGTGCCACCTGCATTTGCTCTAGCAATTAACATGTTGAGCTTAGATTCGTAATAAATGCCCACTGTCCCTCAACACCAATACATCACCAATTGGCACGATAACTTTGTGGACTACATTGGGAGTTTGCTCGGTGTGGTATCAGGACTGTTGGCGAGGCCGGATGCGACCGAGGATGATAAGAGGGGATTGGAGGTCATCAAGCTGATTCTCGATGGGCGAGATGCGGCGGATGTGGAGCGGGATTTGGCTGACGGGGTTGTGAGGAAGAGCACGCTGGACAAAATAGAGAAGTTGAACAAGGACTTGGCAGATACTTGTCTCGAGCATATTCAGATGAAACCTTTGGTGCGAGAGTTCTGGAAGCAGATGGTGCATATCAAGATAGAAAAAGATAGGGCTGGTGAGCAGGATCGGTTGACTGCGCTGCAGATACCAGTGGCTGAGGGATAAGAAACAGAAAATAGAAGTAATTCTCTAATTCTCAAATTCTTGATAAATAAGAATATAAAGACAATTAGAGCCGACATCATGAACTTGCTCATTGATGCCGGCTCTAATTGTAATTAGCCTATTGGACAAGATTATACCGAAAGCACATCCTCAGCCGTGATGGGAGCATAGGCTCCATCCTTCGTCTCAAGTATCACACTGCCCGATTCCAACGATTCCAGTGCGTGCCACTGGCCCACGGGAACACTCATACCTACGATGCCCGACAAAGGTGCCAATTCGAATGAGTCGGTAATTTCGCCTTGCTCATTGTAATAGTTTTGACGCACTCTTCCACGAAGCACGACGATGGTCTCGGTAGTTGTCCTATGTCGATGAATCGGCAGCACCGTTCCAGGCTCTACCGCATTGAGGATGCGCTGACTGTTGTCTTCGGGCGTTGTACGAAGGTCGTATGCTGCACGAAGCCTAGGCGAATTCTTCGCCTTCTCTGTCATCTCATCCAATAATTTCTGATCTATAATCATTTTATTTAGAGCAATTCTTGATAAAAAACTAGATCAGAACTTGCGCCAAACCATCTTGTTGACGATGCCGACGTAGCTCTGGATGATCTTGACTACCTTGGTGCTGACATTCTCGTCAACATAATCCGGTACTGGCAATCCATGATCGCCATTGTTGTTCATATCCACTGCACACTCAACAGCCTGGAGGAGGGACTTCTCATCGATGCCTGCGATGAAGAAGCACCCCTTGTCGAGAGCCTCGGGGCGCTCGGTAGAGGTGCGGATGCACACTGCAGGGAAGGGATGACCGACGCTAGTGAAGAACGAAGATTCTTCAGGGAGTGTACCAGAGTCAGAGACGACGGCATAGGCGTTCATCTGGAGGCAGTTGTAGTCGTGGAAGCCGAGAGGCTCGTGCTGGATGACACGAGGATCGAGCTGGAAGCCAGAAGCAGCAAGACGATTGCGGCTGCGTGGATGACAACTGTAGAGGATGGGCATGTTGTACTTCTCAGCCATTGCATTGATGGCATTGAAGAGTGAGAAGAAGTTCTTCTCAGTGTCGATGTTCTCTTCTCTATGTGCCGACAACAAGATGTACTTGCCCTTCTCAAGGTGAAGCTGTGAGCCTTGAGCCTTGAGCTGTGAGTTGATTTTGTCGAAGACATTGGAGGCCTCAATCTCTGCAAGGTTCTGGTGGAGCACTTCAGCCATAGGTGAACCTGTGACGTAAGTGCGCTCCTTGGGAAGACCGCAGTCAGCCAAGTAACGACGAGCATGCTCGCTGTAGGCCATGTTGACATCGCTGATGATGTCGACGATGCGACGATTGGTCTCCTCGGGGAGGCATTCATCCTTGCAGCGATTGCCTGCTTCCATGTGGAAGATTGGGATGTGGAGGCGCTTGGCACCGATTACACTGAGGCAGCTGTTGGTGTCGCCAAGCACAAGCACTGCATCGGGCTTGGTCTGCACGAAGAGCTTGTAGGCGCAATTGATGATGTTGCCACAGGTAGCGCCAAGGTCATCACCTACTGCATCCATATACACTTCGGGAGCCTCAAGCTTCAGGTCCTTGAAGAAGATGCCATTGAGGTTGTAGTCGTAGTTCTGACCTGTATGGGCCAGAATGACGTCGAAATACTTGCGGCATTTGTTGATCACTGCTGCGAGACGGATGATCTCGGGACGTGTGCCGACGATGATGATAAGCTTCAATTTGCCATTGTTCTTGAAGCGCACATCGCTATAATCGTATTTTGGTTGCTTTTCCATCATGATTTTTTTTTATCAAGAATTAGAGAATTATAGAATTTATTTTGCTATCGCTTGTCTTGTTTCTTGTTTTTATTATCAAGAATTGGAGAATTAGAGAATTAATATTTGGGACCAGATTGTTTTCTCTAATTCTAGACCTTGTTTATCATCAAGAATTTGAGAATTCAAGAACAATTATTGCTTGGCCTAGCAGCTTTCTCTAATTCTCTAATTCTTGATCTTTTAATCTATCCTATGCTTGCCTTGTCGCGATAGTGCCACTCGTTAGGATACCATCGATATTCAAGGCTAGTGGTCCCGAAGTTCAATAATAACCCCAACTTGTGATTGCTCACGTGAAGGTAGTTTATTATCTGGGCTTCAAATTCACCGACAATCTCGGGAAACGCTTTTAGTTCTACACCTATCTTATCCTCAATCAAGAAATCATAGAAATAGTCATGTTCAAGTTTGACACCATGAAAGACAAGATCTATATGTTTCTCTCTCTCGTATTCTATTTTATTCTCGATAAGTAATACTTCAAAAGCGTCTTGATAAACCTTCTCCTTGAATCCACAACCCATCTCTCGATGGAGTTGCATTGCGAGACCAAGGATCTTTTTACTCAGTTCAGAATAAATCAGTGCCATCTAATTATTTTCAAGAATTTGAGGATTAGAGAATTTATTTAGCTGTCCCTCGTTCTTTATCTCTTTTTTATCAAGAATTTGAGAATTTGAGAATTATTATTATCTTGGTCAACCCCTTTCTCTAATTCTAGATCTTTTTTTATCAAGAATTGGAGAATTTGAGAATTGTATTTTATTCGGCCCATGCTGTTTTCTCTAATTCTCTAATTCTTGACCTTAATTTCTTATCTAGAATTGGAATATTACAGATAGACCAAGCCGTAATTCTTTAATTCTCTAATTCTTGATAAAAAGATTATTAGACTGGGTCGAAGAAAGTATCGGGGCGATTAGGATTGAAGATTTCGTTGCAGTACATCACCGTGACGAGATCTTCAGTGTCGCTGAGGTTGATGATGTTGTGGGTGTAGCCAGGGAGCATATGGACAGCCTGGATGTGGTCACCAGATACGAACCAATTCAGTACCGGCCCCCTCCCAGCCTCCCCCTCAAGGGGAGGGGTGAGATGCTTGAGGGCATTTCTGATGATACTAAGAGTCTCATCCGACTTAAACATTACTTCTTCGTTTGAGAAGCGCAAAACACTGAATCCGATGGACTGTAAGAAGTCTGTCCTTTGCTTGTCTAGTTGTTGCTGCTCTGGTTCGTTATGATAACCGCCATCGATCTCTATTACCAATTGTTTATCAAGACAGACAAAGTCTGTTATATACTCACCTATGATATGCTGCCTACGAAACTTTACATCAAGGTTTTTCCCTCTCAGCATCTCCCACATAGCTGCTTCTGCCTCTGTGGGGTTCTTTCGCATTTTTTCAGAATTCTCCTTCAATACATTATATGTAGTGGGATCAGCAGTGTGGTAGATGGGAAGCCCCCTCTTAGCCTCCCCCTCAAGGGGAGAAAGCCCCTTCCTAGCCTCCCCCTCAAGGGGAGAAAGCCCCTTCCTAGCCTCCCCCTCAAGGGGAGAAAGCCCCTTCCTAGCCTCCCCCTCAAGGGGAGAAAGCCCCTTCCTAGCCTCCCCCTCAAGGGGAGGAACTTGGGACGAGGCAATAGCCCTCCCTTGAGGGGAGGGTTGGGAGAGGCTTCGTTGCTGGATAAGTCCATGACCTTTCACAACGATGAACTGCTCGAACTTCGTGTGGTGCCAATGCTGTCCTTTGGTGATGCCTGGCTTGCTGATATTGATGCTGACTTGGCCACAGTTGAGGGTGTGAACCAACTCGGTGAACGATCCACGTGCGTCGACATTCATCTTCAATGGGAATGCAGTCTTCTCGTAGGGCAGATAGCTCAAGTAGGTGCTATAGAGTTTCTTGGCAAAACTGCCTGCAGGAATCTCGGGAATCATCAATGTCTTAGGCTGCTCGGCGAAACTCTTCAAGAGCTCTACAATATGACCCAGTGTAGCTTTGTGGGTTGTCGGCACGTAGCAATATCTTCCTCTTTTTTCATCAAGAATTTGAGAATTAGAGAATTCTTTATTTGTACTATCGGTTTCATCTCGATTGGTAGCTTTAATTCTTAAATTCTCTAATTCTTGATCTTTATTAGAATTATAAGGTATGACTTCGAGACCGTCAAAGTCGCAGCGGTGCTCCTGTCCCTTGAGGCAAGCAATCATCTCCTCCACAAGATCATCGATATAGAGGAGTTCAAGCTCGACACTTGGATCATTCACCGTGTAAGGCAAATCGTTTGCGAAAGCATTGCAGAAAGTGGCTACAGCACTATTGTAGTTGGGGCGACACCACTTGCCGAAGAGGTTAGGGAAGCGATAGACGAGCACCCTTGCACCAGTCTCTTTTCCGTACTCTAAGAAGAGTTCTTCTCCAGCCTTCTTGCTGCGACCATATTCGCTATTCCCGAAACGACCTGTGAGCGAAGCCTGCTGGCTTGAACTGAGCATCACGGGGCAAGTGTTCTTGTGTTTCTTGAGCGTGTCAAGCAAGGTGCTGGCGAAGCCGAAGTTGCCTGCCATGAACTCGCTCTGGTCTTTAGGACGATTGACACCTGCAAGATTGAACACGAAGTCAGCTTTCTGGCAGTACTCATCGAGTTCTTCAGGTGTCGAGTCGATATCGTATTCGAATACTTCGTCAATCACCAGGTCGCCATAGCAGCGTGCCTTGCCATCTCTAATGTTCTTAAGCTGAGCGCAGAGATTCTTACCTACAAACCCCTTCGCTCCTGTAACTAGAATATTCATTTTTTAGCAGTGAGTTATGAGCTATGAGCAGTGAGCCAGTTTGTTGGTTCCAATGCTCAGCTCGAATTTCATATAGCGTTGAGCCTTGAGCTTTGAGCGTTGAGCGTTGGGCTTTGAGCCTTGCGCGTTGGGCGTTGAGCCTTGAGCGTTGAGCCTTGAGCGTTGAGCGTTGAGCCTTGAGCGTTGAGCCTTGGGCCTTGAGCCTTGAGCGTTGAGCGTTGAGCGTTGAGCCTTGAGCGTTGGGCGTTGAGCGTTGAGCCAGGCTGATTGCTCACAGCTCACAGCTCACAGCTGATTGCTCACAGCTCACAGCTGATTGCTGATTGCTCAGAGCTGATTGCTCACAGCTGGTTGCTCATCACTCACAGCCGATTGCTCATCACTCACAGCCGATTGCTCATCGCACTATCTTAACTCAGATTGATATTTATAGATCATTCTTCTGATTTCAACAATCTCTTTATTGAGAATGTTATAATCATCGTTATTTAAATAATGCAGATCTCTAGCAAGTAATAATTCGTATTCAACCTCCGAGGCTGAGCCAATTGCCATTTGCAAAAAATGAGCAAAATCTTTATTTGTAGCTCTTCCGCAGCCTTCCGCAATATTCGTAGGTATAGAAGAACTAGCTCTGCGAATCTGAGACGTGAGGCCAAACAATTCGCTCTGCGGGAAACTTTTGGTCGCATCATATACTTTTAATGTAAATTGATGACTACGTTCCCAAATTCCTAGCTTATGAAAATCACGCATTGTTGTTTATGGCGTTGAGCGGTGAGCTTTGAGCAGTGAGCTTTGAGCGTTGGGCTTTGAGCCTTGGTTTATGAGCTTTGAGTGTTGAGCTTTGAGCTTTGAGCGGTGAGCTTTGAGCAGTGAGCTTTGAGCCTTGAGCGTTGAGCCTTGAGTGTTGAGCCTTGAGCTTTGAGAGTTGAGCCTTGTGTTTTGAGCCAGTCTGATAGCTAGTTGCTCGTAGCTCATGGCTGATTGCTCGTAGCTCACAGCTGATAGCTGATTGCTCACAGCTCACCGCTCACCGCTCACAGCTGATTACTACTTGACGATATTCGGAACACCATTCAGCTCGTTCTGGATATACTCGAGCGAGGCGATCTTGGCCTTGGTCTCTTCGAGATTCAAGCGACGAGTGTTATCCGAGTTGAACTCCTCGATCAGCGCACGCTTAGCATCGCCCTCCTTGAAATACTTGTCGTAGTTGAGGTCGCGATTGTCAGCAGGTACGCGGTAGAAGTTACCCATATCCTGGGCCTTGGCAGCCTCCTCCTTGGTCAGCAGCGTCTCGTACATCTTCTCACCATGACGAATGCCGATGACCTTAATATCTTCCTTCTTGCCACCAAACAACTCGCAGACAGCCTCTGCCTGGGTCTGGATGGTGCATGCAGGAGCCTTCTGAACGAGGATGTCACCGTTCTGGCCATTCTCGAACGCGAAGAGCACGAGATCGACAGCTTCTTCGAGACTCATGATGAAACGAGTCATCTTGGGCTCAGTCAGGGTGATGGGGTTGCCCTTGCGAATCTGGTCAATCCAGAGGGGGATGACCGAACCACGTGAGCACATCACATTGCCGTAACGGGTGCAGCAGATCTTGGTCTCGCCGCTATAACGGCTCTTGGCAATAGCCACCTTCTCCTCAATGGCCTTGGTGATACCCATTGCATTGATGGGGTAGGCAGCCTTGTCGGTCGAGAGGCAGATGACGCACTTCACACCCTCATCGATGGCAGCGTCAAGCACGTTGTCGGTTCCAATCACGTTGGTCTTCACAGCCTCCATGGGGAAGAACTCACACGAAGGAACCTGCTTCAGCGCAGCAGCGTGGAACACGTAGTCAACGCCCTTCATGGCGTACTTCAATGTGCTCTTGTTGCGAACGTCGCCGATATAGAACTTCACTTT
>JAEEII010000008.1 GCA_016281295.1 Bacteroidales bacterium | reverse complement strand
ATCTTCGCTATCTTTGTGAGCGCTTCGACAGGAGAAAACACCATGTATTACACGCTGAAAGACCATCAGGGCAGCCTCACGGCCACCGTCCACGGCAACACCGTGGAGCGGCTGAGCTATGACCCCTGGGGTCGCCGCCGTAACACCACCGGTTTCGGCTACGGCAACGTGAGCCACACCTTCGACCGCGGCTACACCCTCCATGAGCATTATGATGATTTTGACTTGATCAACATGAACGGCCGTCTCTACGACCCGATATTAGGCCGCATGCTCTCGCCCGACGTGGTAATCCAGGACGAGCAGAGCTCGCAGGCTTACAACAGGTACAGCTACTGCTTCAATAACCCCTTGAGGTTTACCGACCCGAGCGGGTATATGGTAAGGGGTTCTTCCTCATTATTCAACGGCTTCACACTCTTTCTTTATGAAAGCCCTCACAACAAAGGCGTTTTATTCAATACGGATGAAGCCTTAGGGCAACAATTGCCGAAGATTGAGCCATTTGGCGAGGAAGAAAAAAAGGCCTATATAGCTTACCGAAACACGGTGTTTTCTTATGACACAAAAGAATTCAAGACTATTCAAACGGAACTCATAAGGTTGGAAAATGCCGAAGAAGTGTTCCGTGTAAGAATGGGAGAGAATACCACAAGTGAAGCTGGTGGAGGGAATTTCATATACAACAAAGAAACTGGCGAATTTGATGTAAACATCGCCGATTATGGCGATTTTAGTACTATGGGGAAAATAGCCCATGAGTTAAAACACGCTGACCAGTATATGAAAAATGAACTTGGATTTGATTTACAAACGGGTATAATACTTGCCTATGATATTAATGATGAAATTGAGGCTTTCAGTAGACAGGGCATGTTTGGAAAAACGCTTTCCGAAAATGAAGTGCGCAATCATCCAAGTTATAAAAGTTTACCTAATATGAAATCTAATCTAACAATAGACAAACTACAAAATATGCGTCCAAGTTATCCATTTGATGAAATGAAAAGACTAAACCAATTATATCAAGAACATTGTAAAGTAAGATTCTTATATCATGGCTGGCAAAATGATATTAAATAAGACATTGTTATCTGTTCTGTGTCTTTTATTGGTAGGTTGCGCAGCAAATAGCGACTTGTCACAAGACACTATGAAACAGATTGTTGGGATATACAAGCACGAAGAGTCTTTTTTCCCTGAATCATTCCTGGAGTTGAGAAAAGATTTTACTTACCGAATGTACTATCCTGGTCCCAGTTATGAATTTGGCGAAAAGACTAAGCCTGTAGAAGGCAAATGGAAATACTCAAAGGGAAGCGTTATCCTTAATAGTTTTCTGAGCGTTGATATCAATGATTCCAACTGCTTTATTGAGCAACTCAGTACATTTGGATTTTATGGTGATTCTATCGTTATACAACTATTGAGTTTGTATGACAACAAACCCCTTGAGGATTTTGGAGTTGTATTCAGGTTCCGCGATGATTTGGGAGAGGACACTTTATTGTTTTCCAACTCAAAAGGTTTCGTCTGCTTTCCAAGAGATGGAGTAAAGAGTATAATTGGAATATATGGGTTGGAAGAGATAAAAGTTCCTCCAATTGGATATTATTATATTGCACATATTATTGATTGTGATTTTTCAACACACAAGAACGAAAAACTCCAAATAAAGGGAGACACTTTGATTATGCATTCCCAAAATTATGTTGGCAACAATTTATTCGGTAGGAAAAAGTTTAAGACACATAAACATTACTTTGAAAAAAAAGACAAGGCAACAACGGAGGAGGAACCATGCACTACACGCTGAAAGACCATCAAGGCAGCCTGGCTGCGGTCGTCCACGGCAACACCGTGGAGCGGCTGAGCTATGACCCCTGGGGCCGCCGGCGCAACACCACCGGTTTCGGCAACGGCACCGGCGCGCAGTACACCTACAACACCCATGGCATGGTGACGGGTGTCAACAACGGCGATGTCACCGACACCTCCAACACCGATGTCCTGGTCCCCGACCCCGCGGAAGAGTCGGTGTACAGCATCGGGACACAGTACCGGCAGCTCGCCTACGCCTACAACTCCCGGGGGTTCATCGAGTCGCGCTCGGAGCTCAACGCCCTCCAGTCGGAGTCCTACGCCTACGACAACCTCGACCGCCTGGTCTCCCACACGGTGAACGGCACGGGTGTGAACAGTGTCACCTACGACGGCACGGGCAACATCGCGTCCAGCACCGCCGCGGGATCCTACACCTACGTCGGCAGCCGTCCCCATGCCGTCACCCAGGTCAGGGGCGGCGACGGCTCCCCCATTCCTTCCTCCACCTGCGACGTGGCCTACGGCCTCAGGAACCTTCCCGTCAGCGTCTCCGAGAACGGCTACCGTCTCACCCTCGACTATGATGCGGAGGGCATGAGGAGGCATACGAGGTTCTACCAGGGCAACACCCTCCAGAAGACCGTGACCCGCGTGTCCAGCCTCCATGAGGTGGCGACCGCGGGCGGTGTCACACGCCAGCTCGACTACATCCGCGCCGGTGGCGACGTGGTGGCCATCCATGTGAGGAACGGCTCCGCCGACAGCCTTTACTACGTCCTCACCGACCATCTCGGCAGCTGGGAAAAAGTCATGGACGAGAACAAGAACACCGTCCAGCAGACCCATTTCGACCCCTGGGGCAACCGCATGTCCTACACGTCGTGGGACACCCCGCAGACGCAGGTCTCCTTCCCCTTCAGCCGCGGCTTCACCGGGCACGAGCATTACGACCGGTTCAAGATCGTCAACGCCAACGCAAGGCTCTACGACCCCGTGATTGGACGCTTCTTCTCGCCCGACCCGTTTGTGCAGGTGCCCGACTTCACCCAGAGCTTCAACAGGTACAGCTACTGCATGAACAACCCGGTGATGTACAGTGACCCTGACGGGGAAAGTATATTGTTGGCCGCCTCTATGATTGTTGGCTCATTAGTATGTGCGTATATTGGAGGTACAGCAACGAATGGTTGGAATTATAATCCATGTACATGGTCGTGGGACGGAAATACCTGGGCTGGAATTGGAATTGGAGCTGTGGTTGGAGTCTTGGCAGGTGCCGCTTTTGCAAACATGGCACCTGCACTGGCCTCTACAGCATTTATGTCTCATTTTGAAGCAAGTGGAACTGTAGCTTCCTATACTCTTTCCGGTTTTACCTGTTTGGGGGCTGGTGGATATGTATCTGGTTTTAGTGGAGGTATGTTATACAGTAATGGAAATTTACATTACTCATATTTAAGTGGAATACAAGGTTTTAGAGTTGGGGCAACCGTTGGCGCATTGGCAGGGAAATTGGCGGGTGATATTCTCACCTACGAACCACCTCAGCAAACCTATTCAATGACTATTGAACCCGAAAACAAATGGAAGGGCCATTATTTCCAAGGCACCAGCGAAGAAGCAAGACAAATTCTTTTGGAAAACAGCATGATGTTCAAGACAGAAACAGCCATGTGGTCCACATCTAGAGGGTTTTATTTCGAACCTATCTCTGGTGACCCAGCATATACATATAGTTATAGGACATATTGCTGTGATGAAAACGGCATGACATACAAGATGTTACATGAGCTTAATATTAATATAGGTTATCAGGAAAATACAATTAATACGTCAAATACGTTCTCCAAACTGGATCTAATAAATAATGAATTATATTTGTATCCTACAAATGGTCCTGTTTCAAAGGTCTATTATCACGCACACACCCATCCTCACAACAGTGAACCTAGTGATGCCGATAATAAATTTTCATATTTTTTAGGCATTCCGTGCCGGATATACGGATGGAATGGTTGTGTCTATTATTACGGAGGGCCAGGGTATTGGCATTGATGATTATGAAAAGGTTTAATAAACATTTATTACTAACATTTTCGTTACTGTGCTGCATCTCCATGAAAGCACAAGACAGATTAGGTTTTTGTCTGCTACAAGAAATGAACTTTTTAATGGATGGCTACGATATACGGTTGGAAAAGATTCTTCATGATCATCTGAGTGAGGATTTCATGATTCGTTGTATATTCATGCCATCATTTGATCCTGAATACGTATTGCAAGTTGAAAGGATTCCAAAAACAGAGGACTATCAAATCATCACATTGTCCTTTGAAAAAAATCTTTGGTATCATAAAAACGATTCAATAGGAGTGTCGACAAACACAATGTGCCTAGATAAAAATAAAGCATTAGGATTGATAAACTTGACCTGTTTGTTCTTTGAAAACAAATCAGACACAATGCAGCCAGGGTGTGTAGAGGATGGTGAAACCATACAATTTGAAGTTAATGTTTGCGGTGAGAAACAATGCGGTGCCACCCAATGCCCTACTGAAGAATCCTTAACTGGCCGTCTTGTGAAAATCTATGATATCTTGAGAACATGTGTCATTAGGGGAACAACGAAATATGAAGTGTTCAATCTAATAAAATCTTTATACGATGAGGCTTTTGATTATTATTCAAACTAACAAAATTTGATTGTTAAGCGGCGGATTTGACGCCATAAAATAGTAGTTCTTTGAAAATTGGTTGATTTAAGTTCAAGTTCGGTGTTTTCCCGAACGTGGATATTAATTGGTGGGTCTCGATGAAGAATTGTTTGAAAGATTTGTGTAAATTTGCTACGCGGAAAAGGAGATGCTCGCAGATTCCTTTCAGCTGGTCAAGTGGATTGGTCTTCATAATAATTTAATTTTTTAGCAACAACTAAATTACCAAAAGTCAACCACTTGACCAAATTTTAGACAACTATTTTCATATATTTATATTTTTTATTGTAATTTATATATATTCTAAATAACTAATCAAAATTAATAAACCAAAATAACACTCAATTATCGGCACTTACCTATAAAATCAAAATATATTATATTGAATATCAATTATTTATAAAATAATTAACGAAGTATTGTAATGTTTTAGGCAATAAAAAATGAAAACAGTAGCTAAAATAATCATAATTAGTATTTTCGTCGTGATGACGGGTTGTGATCCATTGTCTTATGTATATTTAACTAACCAAAGCAGTGTAACAATACATACGGTCTTAGGCTATGAGTTTCTATATCCAGATACATCACTGCCTAAAGACCCTCGTCAAGTTAATCTTTTTCCAATTAAAGCGGGGGAAACCATTTCCGTAATGGAAGATTTAGGGTGTATATCAAGTGGTTTATTTTATATGTATATTGATGGTGGGTATGGTGGGTATTCATTGCTAGACACGGTATCTCTTTATATCATCGGAGCAGATACCGTTGCTTATTATTCATGGGATACAGTTGCAAAATACAATATGTATTTACAGCGCTATGATTTAAGTTTTACTGATTTGGTAGGATTGGAAATCAGTACTTGCTCTCCTATCTTGTTCTTCCCTCCCACCGAAGACATGAAGCATATCCACATGTGGCCGCCTTACGGCACATACGATGAACACGGACAAAAGAAAAACAAAAAGGAGTAATTTAGCTGCTTTAGGTATAGAAATGGAAATTGAAATAAATGATATGGAACAAACCTTAACAAATAATATAAATCTTGAATTTATGGAACAATATCGAAAGGGAAAAGATTTACATTAAACTTCTTCGCATGTTCCACCCCGGAGGGACAGACCCAAAAGTGACTGAATTTGTCCGATGTCGCTGATATTCAATGAAATATTGAAATAATTATTACTATGAAAAAGAATGTTTTACTATTTGCCATGCTGCTGGGCATTATGGGATTGGCTCAGGCACAAGACGTTCCATCTTCGATTATTGACATCAATAATGTGCGAGGGAGGGTTCTTGGTACAGGCAACGCGGTCTCGTTTTCGTACAATGACAACTTGAGTTGGGAAGTGCCGAAAGGTAGCGGGAATTCGTCTCTTTTCCAATATTCGCTATGGGTGGGAGGCAAGGATGTTAATACGGAATACGCCTTTGAGCATATTTGGAATGTCACCCGCGCTCAAATTGACGATTTTATCGTCAATCATGGCTCATCGGATTATGTGATCCCCGAGGATATCCTTACCTGGCCCGCTCATGGTCCCCATGGTTATGCGGAAAACCTGGCTCCATTTGTTGAAATGGTGTCCTTCCAAATGGAGGGTATAATGTAAATGGGAAATACTGGACAGAGATGGAGGCAGGGAATCAGCCTAATGATCGCAGGGGCTTGGCGGTGACTGGACCATTCTATTTCCGACCGAGGGAAACACATCCGCTCGACTTTGCCATGACCACCGTTTGGAAGTCCGACACACAGTCCGCTTTGGACCGTATTGAGGCCGCCGTGGAAGAGGTGAGAAATAAGTTCGAGGATTTCGAGGATTTCCATTTTATGACGGTCGCTGAAAACACTTCAAACCATGGGGGTCTCTTGAAGGTCTATCCCAACCCGACTGCAGGTGCTTTCACCGTTGAGGGTACAGGTCGCTTGACGGTGGTGAATGCCCTCGGCCAGCAGATGCTCACTCGCGACGTTGACGGACAAACCACTTTGAATCTGCCTGCTGGACTGTATTTCGTGAGCGTCATGAATGAGAAAGGCTACAGCGTGAGCAAGCTTTTAGTGAAATAATCAACGTTTCTCCAAAAAAGTGACTGTGTTTTATCACGGAGAATTTCTTGGACGACTCGTTTGGTCTTAGCACCACTGAGAGCTCGCAGCCCAAGTCTTTCTTGACAATGTTCGCCAGGGTTTCGCCCTGATAGCCACCATCGGCGAGAATCTTTCTGAGCCTCGGGAACCTGTCAATCATGACCTTGACCACCGATACGGCCCCGACGCTGTCATGGATGTTGGCTTCGTGGATGGCGAGGGCCATGGGAAGCCCGAGCGTGTCGACGACAGCCTGTT
>JAEEII010000061.1 GCA_016281295.1 Bacteroidales bacterium | reverse complement strand
GTCCAGCATCTCCGCGCACCTTCCGTGGAAACGCATTTCCCATTGTGGAATCAAAACTTTCCCCTGAAGCAACACGCAGGAGAATAACAACATCGTCCAAATCAGAAACTTTTTCTTCATCATTCCAATAATTTAACAGATAGTAAATTTAATCATTTTCAAACTATATTTGAATATTATTGATTATTCTTATTATACATTCAAATTTTCATCACAAAACCTATAAAACACCATAAAATCATTAATTTTTACTATAAATATTTAATTTTATATCCTTTTTCAACAAAAGTTGATGCGACAAAAATAAAAAATTTTTATTCACAATCAACTCAATTATTAAATTATTTTTTGCTGGTGATTTTTTAAGAATTAACAGTTAAAATTAATGACAAAAAAAACAGCAATGAAACCATGTTCATCACTGCGACTAACTGTTATTCAAATAGATGATTAAAAAACAATCACCTTCATTTCACACTTTCCGCAATCAAACTCCAAGCGGAACCTGAACCGTCCGGAAACCAAACAGAGCGGTTGCGGTGGACATTTTTCGGAAGGATTCCGGCTGCACCAGCCTAACTCGTTTCGCAAACAATATTTGCAGGTCATAACGGTTTTGCCTGTATAATCCTCCGTCTTGTCCAACCCGTACTCGATCTCTTTCGCTCCAAAATCCTCATACACAGATTTATGTGCTTCATTGGTAATATTACGAAGATAATCAGCGTGTTGAAACAAGGTTTCGGGATGATAGGATAACGGAAGGTCTTTAGGACGGAAATGCTCCACCCGGACTGCTGCCAACCGATCCATCACTTTGGTTTTCAATTCGTTGATAAACCCAGCCCGAAGAAACACCGTGCATGTTGGAATAACGATGTTACGTGCCTCGAACGGTGTGCCGCCCAACTTCGACAAGGCCGTGCGCAGGGTTTCTGCCATTTTTTCCGTCTGCTGTGCCGGGACCAGCTCAAGACATTCCTCCACGAATGCTGTACATCCGTCTTCATCAACGACCGTAAGCCGCACTCCGTCAGACCGTTCCTCAAAGCGCATATCAACGGCAATCTTCCGCTCCGCCGTCTTCCCAGACAACACTTTCTCGAAATTCTTGTCTATATTTCTATATAGGGCAACTTTTGTAAACGACGACAATGGCTTATGTGGAATAATCCGATTACCTTCCACACCATTTACCAAAAAGCCTTCCAATTCACCCTCTGTATTGATGAAACACAGCCCGTCACCGTTGACGATTGCGCCACCGAGCTTCTTGCTCCTGCCGGGGCTGCTCAAGGAAGATGTTTTTGAATATTGGGGTTCAACGTAATATTTTCCGTTTCTTTGGATGAATGCACCGATGGGTTCGCCGATTGCCTTCGGGGTGTCAAAGGAGGCAATTTGTTCGCGACGACCATCAATGAAATACGGGGTGTATTCGCGGTTGAAGGTTTTGTGCAGGTCGGGAGTGAAGAAGAAGCGAGTAATGCCGCTGCCAACCTGTTGACATTCAGGATGTCCCTCAAGTATGGCATCCAATCTCTGACGGTAAAAGGCAGTCACGTTCTTGACGTAACTTTCGTTCTTCAAACGACCTTCAACTTTAAAAGAGACGATGCCTGCTTTCAGCATAGCTTCGATATAATCGGCACGGCACATGTCCTTGAGGGAAAGCAGATGTTTGTTGCGTATCAGCGTTTTGCCGTTGGAGTCCTGCAGGTCGAAGCGGGTGCGGCAAATCTGGGCGCACTCTCCCCTATTGCCGCTTCTGCCCGTCATCATCCGGCTGATGTAGCACTGTCCGCTGTAACTCACGCACAACGCACCGTGTACAAAAGCTTCTAACTCAATGTCCGTTTGATTATGAATCTGTTGTATAGTTTCCAAGTCGGTCTCCCGCGCTAATACCGCACGCGTGAAACCTAACTTTTCGAGGAACCGGATTCGCTCCACCGAATGGTTATGGCATTGCGTACTCGCGTGCAAGGCAATCGGAGGGATGTCGAGTTTCAACAACCCTAAATCTTGAATCAACACGGCATCCACCCCAATGTTATATAACTCCCACAGCAGTTTTCTTGCTCCTTCTAACTCATTGTCATACAACAACGTATTAACAGTCACATGTACTTTGGAGCCATAGAGATGGGCATACCGCACCAGTTCCTCTATGTCGTGGAGGGAATTGCCTGCCGCCTGCCGCGCTCCGAAAGCCGAAGCCCCGATATAGACTGCATCCGCCCCGTGGTTGATGGCGGTCATGCCAGTCGAGAGATCCTTGGCGGGCAGCAAAAGCTCAATCTTACTCATCAGCAAAACGTTTCGCTTTCAACGGGAACTTTTCAGCCAGCTCGCCGGAAAAATAAAAGTCGTTGCAGATCACCCCGAAAGTGTAAATTGCATCATGCACGGTAATGTGCGAACCGCCACATTGCGGGTCCGGACCCGGCTTGGAAGCCGCGAAACCGAGATTGAAAAGGGTGAACAGAATATCCGGACGGTTCACGATGTCGTAACCGGAACGCCGCCACTGCAACATCGTCTGGTGCAGGATACAGCCCGTGTAAATGTATGAGTAAAGATGGTTCCGGTAATTCGTAAGACGGCTTATACGTTCCGCCTGATGATTTTCTGTCTTGAAGTCGAGAATATGCTCGTAAGGCTTGCCCATATAGAAGATGGAGGAGGT
>JAEEII010000060.1 GCA_016281295.1 Bacteroidales bacterium | reverse complement strand
GACCTCAAGGACAACTTCGAGCTGATTAAGAAATAATTAAAAACTACAAAGCAATGACAGAAGAAATTATTATAGCCGGTTTCGGCGGACAAGGTGTCTTGTCAATGGGTAAGATCCTTGCTTACAGTGGTATCATGCAGAACAAGGAAGTCAGCTGGATGCCTTCATACGGACCCGAGATGCGTGGCGGTACTGCCAACGTGACCGTCATCGTCAGCGACGAGCGCGTGTGCTCCCCCATCCTCAACGCTTTCGACACTGCCGTCATTCTGAATCAGCAGTCTCTCGACAAGTTCGAGGATAAAGTGAAGCCCGGTGGCTACCTGCTCTATGATCCTAACGGCATCACGCACAAGCCCACCCGCAAGGACATCCACATCTACACCATCGAAGGTGCTCAACTCGCCTCCGACATGGGAAACAGCAAGGTGTTCAACATGATCATCTTAGGCGCTTTCCTGAAGCTGCGCCCCATCATCGACAACAAGAACGTCGAAGAGGGTCTGCGTCACAGCCTTCCCGAGCGCGCCCACAAGCTCATCCCGCTCAACATGCAGGCTGTCCAGGTCGGCATGGATAACGTGAAAGAGGCATAAGCTTAAAGCACTTTGAAAATGAGAAAAAGCCGCTCCGTGATTGGGGCGGCTTTCTCTATTTACAAAGGAAATTCTCACCTCACAAACAGAAAAAAATACATTTTTGTTGCAATGAATAAAAAAGTATGTATATTTGCAGCGTAGGACGAGCCAGAAATGGTTCTTCCCGCGCCATAAAAAGGCAGGCCAAGCCTGTCTTTTTTATTTTTGCCAAAGACAGACCAAACTCATTTTACACATATAATATACATTTGGTATGTGAATCCATGAACCATCACCCATCCTACTACCCACTTCACTATGTATTGCCTCTTTCAGAATCTCTAATTGATATTGCTCGGTAAGGATGAATATTATATTGTCGGCTTTTCGTCCGTCTAAAATAAGCTTCCTAATTGATTTGATTCTCCGATATTTTGATGTCTTGAAGTCCCAGGTCTGACCATCGAAGAAAACGTCGGGATAACCCCTTGGGTGAGTCTCACCAATCTTAAATTTCAATAATTCGCGATAGGGTTTCCCTTCAATAACTATTGTGTCAATCAGGTCAGGTATATTCTCAGGTAGTCTCAACACATGCTTTCCCAATTCAGCCAAAATGCGGCAGCCTCTTACTTCAGCAGCGATACCTGGACGAGCCAAATAGTCAACAGCCTTGAGTGTTTTCTCGCAATTCCCACCACTGATCCTTAGTAGGCATACACCAACCATCGCCCCAATTTACTATAGCGGCGTCGTCAATTGGTTCCAACACCATCAAGCTGTCCGTGAAACCACCATAGCCATCTTCTGAATAATGGCAATACTTAGTAAAATTATGGAATATGGGTGCATCCCAATTACAATATTTATAATTTGACCAAATGTAATTGTTTTTGGGTTGTGTCTCAGCCCATGAGAAGTAGTCACCATACTCCTCAGGACGATCAGCACCCATGTTACAAGTTGCCCACAACGTTCCGCTTGGCAAACCAAGATCCACAAAAGTACGGCCGTTAAAAAAACCTAAAGTAGTAAAACTGATCTGTTCACCGTAACCAACACCAAGACTATTAACAGCATAAGCACGCACAAAATAAGTCGTGTTTGCCTCAAGATTTGTCATTTCTACAGCGAATTCAAACTCACTGTCACTACCACTAACACAAGAAGCATCATCTATTGTGGGTTCAATACTCGTACTCCAGCACACGCCTTTTTCAATAACCTCTTGTCCTCCATCATAGGTAACTGCACCTCTACAAGTCGCACTATGATACGTAATATCGGACACAGACAAGGTCTTGACATACGGCTGTATTGCAGCTGTTGTAAAACTTTTTTCTTCGCCATAATAACGCTCATTTCCTAATTTAGCATACGCTCTTACAAAATACTCCGTTCCGGGTCGAAGATCTGTAAGTTCACAAATGAAGGGTTCTTCAAAATCAGCAGTTGACTCTTTAAACCAATTAGTATATACGGTAGGATTGGGACATAGGTTCCAACAAACGCCTATTTTATCGGGTGTAAAACCATTAGTCACATAAACACCGCAAAGAGCAGTTGTTTGGGTAATCTCTTGAGGGGTGATGGTAACTACCGCCTCATTTGGATCCGGATTGCATCCAATAACAGACAGCAATACTGCCAATAACATCAATACCTTTGTAACTGGTTTCATAATAATAATAATAATAATAAATATGCAAAAGTAATAAAAAAATCTTTCTCAAATTACAATTCGAAACAAAAAAACTATCAAGATAATCCGTTTATTAAACTGAAGAGCAATAATACTTATTTCATCTTGTGATACACCGTCTCCGCCGACACCACCGAGGCCGCATAAAACCATCCCACCGCCTCACCTGCAGGCTGAATGTTCGTTATGACATTGGTAGGTGGCCCCATCATCGGGTTGCTGCCCATTGAGAAACTGAGACTATAGACAAAAGTCATGTAATCCAAAGGAATACTCAAAAAATCAATCCGTATCACCTCACCATCATGCATCTTACTGCTCCTCAGCATCCCCACAGCAATTTCCATATTTGAAACCAAAAACTCAGGACCGTTCACATAATAGCCAGCATAGCCTGCCATCGGGATCGCCATTGCCCTAGTCAACGTGTCGGACTGTGGAACCCCATCTTCAAAACGATGAATCATATAAACAATGGAAGGGTCAGGCAAGCTTTGGAAATAGGGATAAAGCCCATAAATGGTATCCTTCAAAGGGACACCCTGAAACATGTCTAAAGGTTTCAGAACCAACGAGTCAATCGCCTCAATATTGTCGTTCATATAACTCTCTGCATAGAGATGCCTATAACCGTCAGGTTCCCCAACATCAGGCACCGACACCATCAGGCGGTAAAACGTGTTCTTTTTTCCAGCCACCGAATCCGTGAGATAATGCCCTGGCTGATCCTCCTGCTCAAGATATGGAATCGTGTCCACCCCATCGGTCACCGCAACTTTAGCACCGCTGACCATACGGATTGCATCGGCCTGATAGAAATCCGAAGTATAGCTTAGAATCACCTCGTGCCGTTTGTATTCATCTGTAAATGAACCTTCAACACCTACCAGAGGGTTACCTTCCTCCAAATCAATGACAATATCCTCACGGCAAGAGAGCAAGCCGAAAACCATCAACAGCAATATCCAAAAGTTCTTTCTCATGGTTTTTAGAATTTGAATTGGTAAGATATGGAAGGCACTGTGGAGAACAGATACATCTTCTCAGTCTTCACGCCACCGCTCTCCTTATCCTGAGTAAAAGTAACAGCCCAAGTGTTATGATGAGCGTATGCATTATATACAGAGACATTCAGCTCACTATCCCATCGTTTCCAGCGACGGTCGGGAAGTTGCCAGGTAAGCGACAAATCCATCCTATGGTAGGCTGGATATCGGCTCTCGTTACGGCTTCCATTATAAATGGCGTAAGTGACACCCCCCAAGGTATATTGCCCGTATGGATAAGTCACCGGCTGACCAGTATTATAAATCCAATTTGCTGCCACGCTGAGTTTCGGTGTGATATCATAATTGGCCACGATGACAAAGTTATGCGGACGGTCGTAAGGCGAACGGTATTCCTTCCCAAAATTAATGTCAGGGATGGTTCGATAAGAACGTGAGTAGGTATAGGAGATCCACCCTGTCAGTTTCCCAGTGTTTTTCCTGACAAGGAACTCCGCTCCGAAAGAACGACCCTTCCCGATTCTCAATTCTCCGTCAATCAACACATTACCATACGTCATAGCATTATCCTTGAAATCCATGACATTGTTCAAGTTCTTGTAATACAACTCAACCGAAGTCTCAATGGCATCATGATGAAAATTGCGGAAATAGCCAATCGCAAACTGATCGGACCGTTGGGGCTTGACATTCGGACTGATGGGGAACCACACATCGAAGGGAAGGCCTCCAGTAGCAGCCGAGGCTACTTGCACATATTGGAAGGTACGTGAATAAGATGCTTTCACCGATGACACCTCATCGATACGGAACATGGCAGCCAATCGTGGTTCTGGATGGAACTCAGTATTGAACACTTCTCCCCTCTTATAATGAATAGTATCAAACACTTGATGATTCTCGTTGAAGACATAGAAATCCTCATCCCCGATATTCTGGAAACACGACAGTCTTAGTCCGTAACGCATCGAGAAACGTGGCGTGATGGTATGGTCATGCGTGAAATAGAAAGCATGGTCCAGTCCTTTGCGCCGTACCACCGTCATACTGTCCACACTAAGATATTGCGACAACGCGCCTCCACGGTCATCAAGCTGTCCCTGCTCCAAAGATAGGAATCCCGAGGAGATTCCCCATCGCGAGGTATGGTTCTCATTCCACAACATCGTGAAGTCATACTTCAGTTCAGCACTTTGTGAACCTGCTTTGAGGGTGAAATCGTAAGGGTCGAACCAAATGTCGATGGAGTACTGATATTTTGATCCGAGCAAGGTAAGATTCGAGGTGAGACGAGGACTAAAGATGTGATTCCATTTCATGGTCACGCTTGAGTTGCCATACCCCAACCCCATCATATCCCTCACCTGGAATCGGTCGCGACCATGATAGGCCGAAAGGAAAAGTCTATTGTTATTGTTGATACGCTGGGTCAGTTTGGCATTCAAATCATAAAAATAGATATCCGACCCTTTGATCTCCTCACCCATAAAGGGAATCACGAGTCCCGCATAGGTGGTTCTGCCTCCTAACAGCAAGGAGGTTTGCTGGTTAAACAAAGGCGCCTCAACAGTGAGACGGCTCGTCACCAGTCCCACTCCGCCTTGTCCTGTGATTTTTTTGGGCATCTCATCTTTCACATTCACATCCAACACGGAAGAGAGGCGCCCTCCAAAACTGGCTGGGATATCGCCTTTATACAAAGTGGCTTCTTTCACCACATCATTGTTGAACACGGAAAAGAAACCAAGAAAATGCGAGGCATTATAAATAGGAGCGTCATCAAGAAGGATAAGGTTCTCGTCGGTACCACCTCCCCTTACGCTGAATCCAGAGGAACCTTCCGAGGCGGCCTGCACCCCAGGAAGCAGTTGGATGGTCTTGATGACATCCACCTCCCCCATCAATGCCGGAATTTTCTTGATGGTAATCATGTCGAGACTCTGGACACTCATTGCCATTTGCGACACATTATGGTCGGTCTTCTGGCTGGAAATCACCACCTCTGACAGTTTGGTGACATCTTCTTTCAGGCGGATATTCACCGTCATAGCCTTGCCTTTTACATCAATCATCTTTTCATCCGAAACATATCCAAGAAAAGAAAACTGAAGGGTATGGCTTCCTGCGGGAAGATCAAGTTCATAGAAACCTTTTTCATCGGTGACTGCTCCCACTTGAAGCTTTTTCTCATAAACGGCGACACCCATGAGTTTCTCACCCGTCTCCACATCAGAAACGACACCTGAAACACGGTACTTCACCTGAGCATCAGTAACTTGAAGCATCAAGAGTACCGCACTGATAATCAACAAGAAACGTCTCATTATAATAATATCAATCGCCAGGCATCTTCAACAAAATCGGCTCACTATAAGAGATACCACCCGTCTTCATCTTTGCGTAGGCACGAACCATATATTCCGTTTCGCTTTGCAAACCCGTAATCTGTTGCAAGAAAGCGCCATCAACAGAACCAATAATATAAGCCAGTTGTGGAATCTGCGAGGCATCCATGCCAACAATACTGCCAAGACAATGCGCCAAATCGATGTCACCTTGCACGTCGGATGCTTTTTCCCAAACAAAACCATATTCTCTGACATCTGACAAGGCTCCATTGGTGATTTTCCCCAACACGTAAGCAGTGGTACCTGTAATCAAGGGGAAAGGAAGCGGGAGACCAGGAGTTGTATAGAAAGATGAAAGATCAATCATTTCCACTTCAATAGGAACAATCTCAACATCCGTGGTAAATTGTCCCACGTTATCACTGTAATAAATCGGGCCGTTCTCGTCGGTGATTTGCAAGAAAGCTCTATAATAATAGGTGGTATTATATTCAAGATTCAACAAGTCGCAGGTATAGGAGCCCCACTGTGTGGCGGATGACTCCACATGCGCATCATTAATCGACAAGCTTGAGATGATACCATAGCAGAATCCACAACGATAAAAAGCGACATCTTCCATGCCTTTCAGGGCATTACCTTTTAGTCTGAATGACACAGGGCCCAACTGATCGTGTTTGACAATCACCACAGAGGGTTGGCTGGACATCACAAATTGCAGGGTGTCACTCCACGTCTCATTTCCCCAAGAATCTTTCAGGTAGGCTCTGAACCAAAGCATTTCTTCCGCGCCCAAAGCGACTTGGCCGCTATAGCCTTTCTTCACGGTCATATCAACAAGGCTGTCATAGACGACCTCCAAGGGTTCAATTTCCTGGTCGATGGCCGTAGGAGAAGACCCATAGAAAAGTCTGAATGTATAACCCGGGTCATCCATCACCGCTCTCCAATGCGCGTTCAAAGAGGCAAAGCACTCAATATGTCCGTTTGTAATATAAGCGGTGTCCATCTTCACAGTCGAATATACACCTTGCAGTGTTTGGAAGGTCTTCCGCTGCGTGGAATCAGAGAACACAGCGTCAGTAATCACCAACTGATAGGAGTAGGTCGTACCTGGTGTCAGATTCCAGATGGTGTCACTACGGGTATAAACAGTATTCAACTCAGTGTTTTTAAGGACTTCCACCTTATGGACATCCGCTGCTGGCACACTTTCCAACGGTTGATTTCCCTTATAATAAATCAGTTCCACCTTATCAAGCCGCACTTGCTCAGCATTCACTGTGTTGGGATCCAACGTGATGGTATAGACACCCAAGTCGAGGTCGCCTATCACCGAGCATGTTCCCACAAGATGGACGGAGTCTGTAGCCATCCATGTACCTGGATCGTCGCCTTCAATAGGTTTCTTACAAGAGAACAGCAAGGCAATGCACATCAGCAATCCCAGTAATAATCTCAGCTTTTTCATTTTGATTCCTTTTTAATATTGGATGCAAAGATACATATTTATTTTTTATACGGATATTTTTGGATTGGGTTTGTAAGGCATTCGGGCCATTTTTTCGACTTCGAGGGAGGGTTGTCCGAATTCCTCGGTAACCTTTCCTAGGAGCAGATACACGCCATCACCCTGGAAAGGCCAATCGGTCAACACTTTCGGGAAATGCACGGTGTCGAAATGCTCACCCATGCAGTCGGCAAAAGTAGCCAGAGCCATCCTGTCGCCACGCGCGGTGCGGACAGGCTTGATGGTCACCAATTTCCCCAACATCCTGAAACGTCGCCCGACATTGCGTAGCATGTCCTTGGCCATCAGCTCCCCCCGAAACTGAGTTTGAAGCAAATCGAACCAGCTCAACGACACCGGGAAGCCATAAAGCTCGAGTTCATCGTATGCGTCTTCCAGAAGGCTGGTCTTGAAATCAGGGAAAACCGTTTTTTCTTCCCCTGCTTTGAACAAGACCCCCATCGGTTCCTTGCTGCCTTTGCCTTTATGCCAATAGGCTTCCCAAAGCAGCTCGGGTTTGCTTTTCCCGGTGAACGAGAAAGCACCTCCCCGAATCAGCAGGATGACCTGCTCCATCATCAACGGCATCCTTTCCATAAAATCCACAAGCCCTGTGAACAGGCCATTCGAGTTGCGTTCCCTGACAAGTTGTTCCACGAAGCCTGCCTCCAAACCTTGCAGATGCACCAGCCCCATATACAACGTCTTACCCTGAACGGTAGTCAGGTAATCGCTTCTGTTGACACAAGGAAGATGGATGTCGGCTCCCATCCGTTTCGCCTCATTGAAATAGACCCAAGTGGTATAGAAACCGCCGAAATTGTTGATTACCGCGGCTTGGAACTCAAGAGGAAAGTGACTTTTCAGATACAGGCTTTGGAAGCTCTCAACAGCGTATGAAGCCGAATGGGCTTTCGAGAAAGAATAGCCCGAGAACGACTCTATCTGCTGCCACAGGTCATGCACCAAAAAAGCAGGATAATTCCGTTGTTCACAATGGTCGAAAAAACGCTGTTTCACCGCTTCAAAAGCCGTCTTGTCACGCATCTTGTGTCCCATCATCCTCCGCAACACGTCAGCATCCGCCAAATCGAGTCCAGCGAAGTAATGGCACACCTTCAGCACATCCTCCTGATAAATCATCACGCCGTAAGTCTCCTCAAGGAGCTGTTTCAATAAAGGGTGCTTGTAATCCACGGTCTCAGGATAATGAAAACGACGGATAAACTCCCGCATCATGCCCGAACGCGCCACCCCGGGACGGATAATGGAGCTGGCAGCCACCAAGGTTCTATAATCGGAGCAACAAAGTTTGCGCAACAGTCCCCGCATGGCGGGACTCTCGATATAAAAGCAGCCATTGGTCTCAGCCGACAGCAGCTGCCTTTTCACAAGTGGGTCCTCTTTGAGTTTCCCAACTTGATGAATATCGATATAAATACCATAATTACGTTGCACCATTTCCACCGCTTCACGGATATGGGCGATGCCACGTTGACTGAGCACATCCAATTTCTCGAAGCCCAGTTTCTCTGCGGTGTACATGTCGAACTGAGTGGTGGGGAAACCTTTTGGGGGAAGGTCCAGCGCCGCAAAGTCGGTGACTGGCGACTCAGAGATCAACACACCACCAGCATGGATAGATCGCTGGCAGGGGAAATCGCGAATGCGTTCCGCCACTTGCATAATCTGCTTTCCGATCGCATTGTTCTGCGCAAACGCCTCTGGCCGACGCACCAGCTGGTCAATCTCCCCTTTGGGCAAGCCATACACCTTGCCCAACTCACGGTACACCGAACGGTCCTGAAACGAGACCGTGGCACCCAGCAAGGCCACATGCTCACGCCCGTGCCTCTTGAAGAGATAGTCAAGAACGACATCCCGCTCCTTCCATGAGAAATCAATATCGAAATCTGGTGCGCTCGACCGCTTGGGGTTCAAGAAACGCTCAAAATACAGATCCAGCTCGATGGGATCCACATCGGTGATTCTCAAGCAATAAGCCACCACGCTGTTGGCACCGCTCCCACGTCCTACATGATAAAATCCTTTCGACATCGCAAATCTGACGACATCCCATGCGATAAGGAAATAGGCACAGAAATCCATTTTCTCGATGATGTCGAGTTCTTTCTCTACCCGCCGGTAAGCCTCTTTGTTGGCGAGTCCATAGCGGTAAGCCATCCCGTCAAAGGCCAGTTTACGAAGGAGTTCCCTGTCGTCATAGACATTTCCTGTGAAACAGCGTTTGTTTTTTACCTTTCCGTCAAAATCAATCCCGCACTCATCCATGAGACGCTCGGTATTGGCAATCAGCTGTGGATAAAGTGCAAATGCCGCCTTCACCCTTTCAGGCGGCAGCAAAATCTCGTCAGGATGGGCGCAAGCCTCTAAAGGAAGCCGCGAAAGTAACACATTATGGTCAATCGCCCTAAGATTCTGATGTATATAGAAGTCATCCGCCGAGACGAAAGTGACCGGCTGCATGGCCACCATCTTGTCAAACGACTGACAATTGAACATCTTCGTCAGCTGTGAAAAACGCACCCCAAGCCACTCGTTCTCTTTCAAAGAAGAAGGCTTCCGGCTCCCGTATGGATAAACCACCCAGACGTCATTCCAAGGAGGTGCCTCTTCGGGATAAGGCTGTTTGCTGACATTATGCCATGTAAGAAAAGCATTCAACTCCGCATAGCCCTTGTTGTTCCGCGCCAACGCCACATACAGCAATTGATCGCCATTGTGCACCTCTACACCCGCCACTGGCCTAACCTGGTGTTTTTGACACGCAAAGACAAAATCGACCACCCCCATCGTCGTGTTGATATCGGTCAACGGCAGCACCGCATAGCCCAACGCCGCCGCCTTGGCGACTAAATCGTCAACGGATATCATGCCGTAGCAAAGGCTGTTGTTGGAGTGAAACATTGGGAGGTGAGAGATTAGAGATTAATGGTTAGTGGTTAGTGGGTTAAGGTCGGTAGAAATAGCAGGAAAAGTCTGTTATGCGCTATCCCTCCCCCCGCTCCACTATAGAGAGGGGGTCGGGGTGAGGTTTTAATAGATTGCCATGGGTGATGGCGTTGGCTCCAAACCGAACCTTGATGTGGTCCATAGCGGCATAAAGCTGGGTCAACTCTGCATGGTCGTCGAAGAGATCAAGCTGCGAATGTCCACTTACCAAATCGCTAAAGCGCACCCCCACCAAACGAATCATCATGCGGCGGTTATACAAACGGTCGAACACCGATTCCACAGCTTGTCGCAGGACATGATCAAAGGCAGTGTAGCTGATCCGCTGCTGCATGTCGTGAGTGTCGAAATTGGAATAACGGATCTTCACGGTGACACACCCCGTAAGCTTTCCACGATGTCGAAGCTCAAAGGCAAGATGCTCCACCATGCCTGCCAACTGTTGACGTATCGCTGGCACATCAATGGTATCCTGCTCAAAAGTGTGTTCTTGACTCATCGATTTTTGTTCTTGATATGGCCTTACAGGGGTCATATCCACCCCATTGGCTTTCTTCCAAAGGTCGGTTCCATTCTTACCCAGCACCTGTTCCACCGCCCGTTGAGGCAACTGGCGCAACACCCCTATAGTCCGCACTCCCATCGAACCTAATAAAGCGCAAGTCTTCACCCCCGCCATCGGTATCTTGGACACTGGAAGCGGGTCAAGAAACGCATTGACCGACAGAGGCTGAATCTGAAGCTCGCCATTGGGTTTGGCCTCACCTGTGGCAATCTTCGACACCGTCTTATTCTCCGAAAGTCCAAAAGAAATCGGCAATCCCGACTCATGGATTATCTTCTCCCTCAACTCATGCGACCACTGATAGCATCCATGAAAACGATCCATCCCAGTAAGATCGACATAATGCTCATCAATCGACATCTTCTCATACACTGGCGCACTGTCGGCGATGATGTCCGTCACCAAACGAGAATAACGACTGTACAGTTCCATGTCGCCCCGGATGAAAACAGCCTGAGAACACAGTTGCCGCGCCATGCGCATGGGCATCGCCGAATGGACTCCGAAACGACGGGCTTCATAACTGCATGTGGATACCACACCACGATCCGACATCCCTCCCACAACGACTGGCTTGCCTTCCAGCGATGGATTCACCAAACGTTCCACTGACACGAAAAACGTGTCCAAATCCAAATGCAAAATCCTTCTTTCCATCTTTTTTTGTTTTTTTTCTTGACAATATCTAAAAATGATGTATCTTTGACGAGTTTTTAATCAAATTAATCGACGTAAATCTAATCATAATTTTTAAACCACAAGCAAAAAAAAATCTAATTTGTACACTGCCACTCATCTCCATCATCATAACCCTCTAAATTCTAAATTCTTAATTCTAAATTCCAAATAAAATGTATTTCAGTTCCAACATCAAATTCCTTCGCAAGCACCGCGGACGCACACAAGACGACGTGGCCTTTGCGCTCCACATGAAACGCTCCACGCTGAGCGGCTATGAGAACGAAGTCGCAGAGCCCAGCCTTGAAGCGTTGATCTCTTTTTCGAAATATTTCAACGTGGCCATTGACACTTTGGTCAAGGTGGATCTCAGCACCATCAGCGAAAGCCAACTCTCCCAACTGGAACGTGGATATGACGTACATCTCAAAGGAAGCAACCTCAGGGTGCTAGCCACCACAGTCTCGCCCGACAACAACGAGAACATTGAGTTAGTGACCGAGAAAGCCAAGGCGGGATATGCCACTGGCTTCGCCGACCCAGAATACATCAAAGTGCTGCCCACGTTCACCATGCCTTTCCTCTCGCGCGACCGGAAGTACCGCACCTTCCAAATCAGCGGCGACTCCATGCTGCCCATCCCCAACGGCTCATACGTCACCGGAGAATACGTCCTCGACTGGACCTATATCCGTAGTGGACTGCCTTACATCATCCTAACCCAAGACGACGGCATCGTGTTCAAAGTCGTGGAAAACAAAATCGAGTCAGAAGGCAAGCTGGTTCTCAGCTCGCTCAACCCCTTGTACCGGCCATACGAATTAGCAGCTGCTGACATCAAAGAAGTATGGAAATTCGTCCATTACATCAGCACCGAGATGCCCGAGCGGCAGGAGAACCACCTCCGCGAGGAAGAGCTCACCAAGACCGTGTTGGAACTAAAAAAACAGGTGGAAGAGATACAACTCAAGCTCAACATCTGAAAAAAAAGTATCTTTGTCATAAATTTGCCGCATGATGAGAATCAAGATACTCCTATTAATATTATGGTTCGCAGCCACCGCATGGGGACAGCACACCCACATCCTTCCCACACCACAACAGGTAGAGGCAAAGGACGGCGTATTCCTTTGGAATGAAGAAAACATTCAATACCAGCTGGTAAACCATCTCGATGTCCCGAGAAACGAGGACCAAGCCTACCGTCTCCGAATCACCAAGAACCGCGTCATTGCCGAGGCCACCACGGAGACAGGCTTGTTCTATGCACGACAGAGCCTGAATCAGCTGCACCGATATGCCACCCTGACCAGCAACAACGACAAAGCTGAGATCCCCTGTCTCGACATCCTCGACTGGCCCGACTTCAAGTTACGCGGATGGCAAGACGACATCAGCCGAGGCCCCATCGTCTCCATGGAGTACCTCAAACGGCTCATCCCACAGCTGGCAGAATGCAAAATCAACTTTTTCTCCCTTTACACCGAGCACACCTTCCGCACAGAGAGCCATCCCGACATCGCCCCCATCCATGCCTTCACCGCAGAGGAAATCCGAGAACTGGACAACTTCTGCAAACAATATCACATTCAACTCATCGGCAACCAACAGTGTTTCGCACACTTCGAGGAAATCCTGAAAAATCCCTTCTACGAACCTCTCGCCGATGCCGCTGACAACCTCAATCCCAGCGTCGAGGGTACCTACGAGTTGTTGGATGACATCATAAACGAGGAAGCCCAAGTCTATTCCTCCACCCTGTTCAACATCAACTGCGACGAGACGGAAAGCCTAGGCAGCGGCAAAGCCAAGGCATACGTGGATTCAATAGGCAAAGAAACCGCGTATTACCGCCATATCAACCGCGTCAACGAAATCGTGAAACGCCATGGCAAACGCGCCATGATGTGGGGCGACATCGCCGACCAACATCCCGAAATCCTCGAGAACCTCGACAAAGACATCATCTTTCTGGCATGGAGTTATGCCGCGCGAGAAAGTTTCGACGACTTCCTGCAACCCTACGTCGATTCCGGCCATGACTTTATGGTAGCACCCGGGCTCAGCATGTCTGGATGGGTTTGGCCACACTACCAAGACTTCTGTTCCGACATCCCACACCTCTGCCGTGACGGCTTCCGCAAAGGAGCCTTCGGCGTGATGAATACCTGTTGGGACGACTTTGGCGAGTCATTGATCAACAGTGGATTATATGGACTCGCCTTAGGTGCGGAAATGAGTTGGAACCCCATCAAAGAGACCAACCCCAATAAAGCGGATGAAGAGGAAGCCCTCCGAAACATCAAGAAGAACTTCTCCATCCACTTCTTCGGCAGCGTCACCGACGAACCTTGCCGTATATTGGAGCAAGTGTCCGCATTGTCAGACAGCCATGAAATCGGACGGTTCAGCACCATGACCGAACCCATGATTCCCTTCTTCCCAAGTCAAGTGGGAGAAACCGTGGAAAAACAAAACCAGGAGCTGCTCACCCAATGGTTTGACTCACTCGACATTGAACGTCAACTGAAACAAGCGCAAAGCCAAGCACGATGGAACAAGGATGTCTTCGACAACGCACTTTATGCCGTTCACCGAATTCACTGGTGCGTAAAACGCAATATCACTCGATGCCAGCTCTACAAGACCTATCTCAACCCCGACAAAGACAACAAGGCTGAATCCCGCCAACAGGTGGATGGTCTTATCACCTCTCTTCATCAATTGAAGCGTGAATATATAAAGGTATGGGAACAGGAAAGCCGCCCCTACTGGCTGGAAGTCAACATGGGGAAATACGACAATATCGCAAGGGCATTGCTGGACCTCCCCTATCTTCCTTTCCTGGAATCATCGACAGACGAACAAGGACAGGCTAGCGTCATCCTGCGCACCATATATAACGACCAGCCCATCCACTACGCATTGGACGGCAAAGCAGCCACCATCACCGACCCTGTCTATGAAAGGCCCATCGCACTCACTCACTCGAATACAGTCAAAGCCACCTGCTACGATGCCATGGGACGCGCCATCAGCAACGAGCGTTATTTCCTCTACCACAAAGGGATGGGAAAGCTGAAGTCACTGAACAGTCCTGCCGGAAACTACCGTCCCGAATACTCTGGCGGCGGTGACAACGCACTCCTTGACGGACACCTCGGAAGCAATGACTACAAAGACGGCCACTGGCAAGGGTTTTACGGCATCGATGCAGACATCGAACTCGACCTAAAACAAAAGGAACAACTCCAAGAAATTGAAATCGGCTTCCTCGTCAACGCTCACGATTGGATCTTGAAAGCCAACCAAATAGAGATCTATGTTTCAGCAGACGGCAGCCATTATCGGCTACTAAAACGTCACGACATACACACCGAAGTCAACACATCCGGCAACTTCATCTTCCGGGAGCGCATCCCCATGGAGGGATCCAGCACACGATATCTGCGCGTTGTAGTGAAAAACCCTGGACTGATTCCCGAAGGATTGCCCGGATATGGTTATGATTCTTGGATCTTCATGGATGAATTAATACTCAAATAAGTTTTAATTCATAACTCAGTAAAAGATAATACTTTATGTAATTTTGTCGTATTTTTTATGATTTTTTCATAAAAAACACTTGACAAATGGGTTTTCAGGTTGTATATTTGCAAATGTTTTAGCAACATATTTATAAACCCATTAAATTATTTCTGTATGAAAACCCACTTTTTTAAAGTAGTGACGTTTTGCGCAATCGCAGCGTTTCTGGGTGCATGTGACAAAGACAGCACCACCCGCCCAACCCAAGAAGGAACCGCCATCCAAAGCAGCCAGCCCATCGAAAGGCTCAGGTCGTTCCGCAAACATCTTGAAGCCGCCAAGGCTTATCCCAATCTCCGGAACACGGAAACAACCACTGTAGAAGAGACGTTATGGGACGTGGAGAATTACTTCAACATGACCTATAGTGACCCCGAGCAGTATTACGCCTCCACTACGGATCATGAATTCAGCCTCATCTTGCCCGTAAACGACCAACAGGTTGATGTCAGCGATGCCGTAACCCTCTATCATCAAGTCACCGAGGAAGCAAGACAATCCTTGATCTCCGACAATCATGAGAACAAAGGGTTTGTCTCCCTTGCCATCAAAGAAACCGAAAACGCTAACAACGGATTGAGAATTACTTTTATTGGCAAAACAGGCGAGCGATGTGCTTATAACCCCAACCCTTATCCATATTCCATTGAAGGGCCATTCCATGAAGATGACAACTGGTATTTCGCGTCACCCATGGGGAAATGCGATGACCCCGACATTCCATCGGGTGCCGACAAACAACTTCAGGAAAAACTATACGACCTGTTAATTGGCTCTTTGCCTGAAGCCCAAGCCGGAAACAGGACGGTCTTCCTTGACAGGAAACATATTATCTTCGATGGACAAAACTTTTCCGGAGTTTACTATAGCTGCGACCCCGATCGGTTTTGCATCCCTTATCCCAATATGAATTGGCATTTCCGAAAGGAAAAAGAAATCATCACTGAAATCATCCCTGATATGTATCATCTGACAAACTATCAGCCTATCTCCATCGAAATCAATGCGGTCGTCGATGACGATGAGGGATGCGGCACCCACCGTAATGAGATTGAATACGGTATTCCCTGTCAGGTCAGCATCAACGAATTCGGGAATGTCGAAGCATTAATACAACCGTAACACGACCATGTGACACCTCCAAAACACAACACGCCATGAAAAAATATCTCCTTCTCATCCTCCCTCTTTGCCTTATATGCGGCAGCTTGTCATCACAAAGCTGGGTTGTCGATTACCATGGCAGCCATCCATCCGGAAGCACCCATTTTTACTCGGGGTTTGTGGATGCGGACGGTGTCACATTTCTTTCCGGTCGGGAAGGCAGCGACACGGATCATCCAGAAGCGCTGGTGATGCGTATCAACCCTGATGGCAGCCACTCGGAATATGTTTACCACAAAGACGGCTACTACTCCAACGCTACCAGCGTGGTGGAGACCGACGACCACAACTTGTTCGTCGCAGGCAATATGTTTGACGACAACGATGACTACGTCATGATACTCCTTTTCGACAAAGATCTGAACTTGCTGGAGGAAAAAACCATCGAAAAAGAAGTGGAAGCCATTTCTTTTGGCAAATGCACCTGCGCTCCTGACAGCCACGGCAACACCATCGTCGCTACCAGAATAAAACAGTTGAGCATCAATGACAGTTTCATTTTCCGCGGCGTTTTTTACAAGTTCGACCGCCAAGGCAACCTGCTCAGCCATCGCTATCTCATCGAAGACTATCCCGACCCCGTATTCTTCATCATGAATTTTTGGTTAAAGCAAATGTGGTACAACGAAGAAAACGAAACTTTGCTATGCTTGGCAAGTGGCAACGGTGGTGTCACTTCGTTTATCACTTTGGACTCCGCATTCAACTACATCGAGGAATATCCGATATGGAAAGACCCTGACGAAACAAGTGACCACACACTCTATCAGGATTGTTATACCGACCACTGGTTTTCAGACGACGAAGCTTTGTTTTTCGGAGGGAAAGGCAATGATGAGCGCTGTCGGCTGCGGGTTACAAGGGTCAACACAAAAGGAGAGATTCTACAATTTATCCAGCTTAATGAACGCCCTGACACCATCGACAGCCCTTGCAAAAACCGCTGCATGGCCGCTCCGAACGACAGCACTTTCTATTTCAGCTTTTATCAGCACATCTATCCCTACTATCCCGGCACTGCATGCGTTTATTTGCTCAACGACAAACTGGATATCATTGGACGACATTTGGACACTTCGCATGAGAATTTCAGAACCAGTCTGATTCTTCCCACTCAAGACGGAGGGTGCATCACGGTCAATGACTCATGCAACAACACCATGTTTTTAAATCATGGACACCCCGTCATCACCAAACTGAACAGGGACGACTTCGAGACCTTCACATGGTCCATCCCTCAACAGCAGGTGACTCACCATCTGTACCCCAATCCTACAACCCATTTGTTAACCATTCCATTGGACAACATGGATATCACACACGCCCGATGCCGTATCTGTGACCAGTACGGTCATACGGTTGCTGATCGTGAAATCCATGGGGAAGGAACCGTATTGCAATTGGATGTCTCAGGATTACACCCAGGACTTCATTTCCTACAGATTTACGTAAACGGAAAGACACTCTTGTCGGAGAAGTTTATCAAAGAATAACGCTCTTGAATATTTTTCTCACTGGCCTGAGCCAGTCCTATGAATAATAATTCAAGGACTGGCTACTGGCCGGATTACCCTCTCTAAACTCTTATAAAAATACATATAATATTAATATTCAATGAATTATGAAAAATCTATTTACAATATCAGCCCTTATTATCGCAATTATCATAGGAGGCACTATTACAGGATCTGCCCAGAACGACAACTGCACACAATGCCAAGGAGGAAGTGCTTCAGGAACAAATGCTTCTGTTGTCGGAAAAAACAACACCGCCTCAGGGAATAACGCCTTCGCTGGTGGCTACAACACCACGGCATCTGGCAGCAACAGCTTTGCCTTTGGATACAACAGCAAAGCATCCCAATCGACTAATGTAGCCATTGGAAACACCGCCCAAGCCACAGGCATCGGTACCATAGCGATTGGTAACTATGTCAAAGCAAATGCACAAAACTCGATTGTAATCGGTGCAGGAACCACAAATAGCTACCCCCTGACGAACACCACGCCGAACAGCATCGCCCTAGGAATAAACAGCACAAAACCAACCTTACTGATTACAAAAGCACTAAACAATAGTTTCACTGGCAAAGTCGCCATTGGAAACATCACCTTACCATTGGCCAAATTACATATCAAATCCGACCTCGAGGAAGACGCTGACATCTTCATTGAACCTTCCAACAAAAGAGACCGAAAAGCATCCCTGTACCTGTTCGATAACGCACACAAACTCAGCGTGAATCCCTCAGGATCCTTGGAAATGAATTCAGGAACGGGTGCCATCAATTTAACAGGAGACTTCTATTGCTTCGGAGGATCAACCGATGCGAAAACCCGCATCTACACTCAAAATGTCACTGGCATCTACATCAATGCGAGACGCAGCAAAAACACGGAAATCCGCGATGTGGACGCTCCTTCGTACGCAATCGATTTTTTGCAAGAAGGAGTGCGCTTCAGAACCGCAAAAACACAAGTCCCCAGAGGCACAGACATTACCAATTGGCTGGATGCCCTCTACCTTTGCACCGACGGGAAAATAGGCCTCGGTTCCAAAGTGACCTATATTGAAAACACTGAAGACCAAGTGCTCAAATTGCAAAGCCCAGGAACCATGAACCTTAACTCTCAACAAATTGAACTGAACGCCAACAAGGCCCATCTCAACGCCACGAATATCCGGCTGAATGGACAGGTTGGAATCAACACCGACTCCGAAGTGGAAGACTATGCCCTGGCGGTGAACGGGGGAATCATCTCCACGAAGGTATTTGTCAAGGAGGTGGCTCATTGGCCCGACCATGTGTTCTCCGACCTTTATCCTCTGATGCATCTCAATGAGTTAAAACGCTATATCGACGAGCATCATCATCTTCCAGGAGTCCCCTCAGAAAAAGAAATCACGGCCAACGGATATGACCTTCATGAGATGCAGTACATCATGATGGAAAAAATCGAAGAAACAACCAGGTACCTACTGGCCTTACAAGAAGAAATAGACAGTCTGAAGGCACTCTCCAGCCCCGCCGGACAGGTCTGTTTTACCTACGACGAAAGCGGAAACAGAATCTCAAGACACTTGACATTCAAGAAAATAGAAAGCCAAGAGCCCTCATTGGACAATGAGCAGACCTTTGACTGCGAGTTATTTCCCAATCCAACTGCGGGGCAGTTTACCGTGGTGATAAAAGATGCTGAAGAGCATCCCTCCTTACATGCGACACTGCTCAACGCATCCGGAACCATCATCGAAGAAAGGGTGATTCATGGAAACCAAAGCGTTTTCGACCTTTCGGCATTCGCCAATGGAGTCTTCATTCTCCATCTTGAGACCCCTGAAGGGGCTCAACACTGGCAAGTGATTAAACAATAAATGAAAGGAGCGCATCATGAAAAAGACCATCATCTTTCTTGGGTTGCTCATGCTATACAGCACCCTCCAGGCGGAGCAGCATCTCTGTTTATCGGAAGCACTCCCCGGGGAGACAAGCCGTTATTTTTCCGCCACAGACCATATCCTTCTTCTCCCTGGTTTCCAGGCAGAGCCATCAGGAACACATTATGTAAAAATCCTAATCGACCCATACGATGCCACTCCTCCTATGAATGATATGTACGGGGGGCCAGAGCCAGGTGACAACGGCGTGGTCGGATCCGTGAAAGGCAGCATTGACGTCTCTGCACTCGGTGCAGCCACCTATACCATTCCCCTCAAACTACCTTCTGGCTTGGGGGGATTAGCCCCAGGTATCTTCATCTATTACAACAACCAACGACGAAACGGACTCTTGGGATGGAATTGGGACCTTGGCGGGCTTTCATCCATCACACGTACTGGCGGAACCATCTACCATGATGGATACAACAGTGCGGTCAATTATTCCACCGACCGATTCTGCCTCGATGGACAAAGACTATTAAAAGTCAGCAATGGCAATTACGGTGCCAACGACATCGTTTACCACACTGAAATCGACCAGATGAGCAAAATCGTCTCCTATAATGAGCCTGGATACAAAGGACCTTCCTATTTCAAAGTATGGGCGGCAGACGGGAAGATCTACTCATACGGAACCTCAGATGACACCAAAGCCTTGGTCGATTCCGAAGGCCATGTGACCTACTGGTTGCTGAAAAGCATAGAGGACCGCTATGGGAACACCATCCGGTATCATTACATGAAACAATCGAACTCCTATTATATATCACGCATAGACTACTCTGGTAATGAAAGCCAAAAAATCGATGATTCGTATCACGTCCAATTCTTATACGAATCAAGAGACGACATCGAAATCTGCGCCAATGGTAGTTTCTTGCAAACCGAAGACCTCTTGTTGAACAGCATCATCGTGTACAATAACAACGATCCCATGTACACCTACTCATTTCAATATCAAGAGCCCAACACACAAACAGGATATCCATACAACCTGCTCACCAGTATCGGATTCAGTGCTGACAACAAACATGTTAATCCCACCAGAATCATTTGGGGCAATAACAACTACGGCATTCCATCCCTTAACAGCACGAGCGTCTCTGTCACCACCAACAGCATATCCGCAGCGTTTTCCCATGCCGTCAAATTCAGCGGAGACTTCAACGGTGATGGATATACCGATGTGATTGCAACATCATTGGATGTCAACGAAAACACCTACAAAAAAGCTTATCTGTTTATCAATCGAGGTGGCACCAATGAATTGGAATTTGACCTTGCCAGGACCTTCGACCTCTCCCCAGAAACCAACTGGATTTACACAGGAGACGTTGATGGCAACGGTTTTGATGACATTCTTTTCACAACAAGATCGCCTTTTATCCCGAACTACCTTGACAAGGTTCAATCAACAGTCTTTCTCACCAAAATAAACGCCAACAGTGAGTTGACCTTCTACAGTCATACACTTCCAGAACTCCACATCTCATCAAATTATCTAGAATCACTTGTGCTTGGCGATTTTCTCGGCGAAGGCAAACTATCCATATTAGTCCAAACACTTGAGTCGAACGATAAAAGCCAAGAAGAGTCTGTCCTCATCCGTTATGACGAAGACAATGGCACCTTCCAAGACATCCACTTTAACGACCATCTTTCTTCAACTCAGCTCTATCCTGGCGATTACGATGGAGATGGCAGCATCGAACTATTGTACAAGGACACATCAAACAACACAAAAATTGCCAAACTACGAAAAAACAGCGGCTCACCATATTTTCAAATCACCGTTCAAGCTTCAGTCCCAAACTGGACGGACTGCTTCCCTGGAGATTACAATGGAGACGGTGCCACCGATGTGTTGTTTTACCGACCCTCAGAAAACCAAAAATGGGCAATCCGTTTATCCACTCATTCAGGACTAGACTCAAGAGAATTTCATCTATCATCTTCCTTCCCCTATCAAACCCTTGAAGACTACCATTATTCACTCCTTAACCTCGCGGAAACCGACCATTTCATCACTGTCGGTGACTTCGACGGCAATGGATGCGCTGACTTGATCCTTAGGGAAGATGTCAATAACGTCCATGTGTACTACGGTCCACTAAATCCTGAAAGCGAAAGTGCTCCCTTTGCCTACCATCGTAAAATCAACACCCAGTATTTCCACTATTTTAACAATAGGGTAATTTGCGTCGGGAACTTTTTGGGGGAAGACAGGATGACCTTCCTGGGCAATTACACCCTCTCCTACCTGCCTTCCATTAACCTTAGCCATGAAGTGAAATCCATCAAAGACGGCATGGGGCAAATCACTGACCTGAGCTATGACTATCTCATGCCCAATCCCAAAAATCCTTCTGAGTCGGATTTCTATCGACTAAATTACTTGTATGCCTCAACCATCGATAAAATAAACACCGTGCCAATTCCGATTCGAGCCTTGAAAAAAATCACCACGTACAATGTCAGCAACAAACCAGTCAGCACGGCATGTCAATATGAGGGAGCTTTATTCCACAAACAAGGCAAAGGATTTCTGGGATTCACCATAACAAGGCAAAAAGAATATTGCAACAATCAACTGCAAAAGACCACCGCAAGGCATTATGAATGCCAACCTTACGACCCAGTCATTCACATGGGAATGATTCAAGAAGAAGTGTTTGACCCCGATGGAACTCTCATGGCAAAAACAGAATACACCAACTATTATTATCTGAACAAGAACAACAAAAAAGTGTATGTTCCAGTATTTTATAAATATAGCTATGAGTACGACATCGACCATCCGGAAAACCTCATCAAAAAAGAAATCTCGGAAGTGATAATAGAAACCGAACAAGTCAACGTTCTTGAATACGATAACATCTTGAGCATTGTCCAAACCATCCAAGGCACCACCGACAATCCAGCCTTTCAATTGGCTTCATCTTGTGAATACCAAACCAAGACCATCACTACATATATGCCGAATAACAGCAACCAATGGCTCATCAACAGGCCAAAGACCATCACAAGAATTGACCACAGGAATGGCAACTACGCGGACATCTGCCACCAGCTGATTTACAGTTACAATGCCAGCAAACCCTTTCAAGTGTCCTCCATCACCGCCATCCCCAACGATGGAAGTAATGCCAATGACCGACTGACCAAAAAAACCGTGTTTCAATATGACGACACGGGAAACTTGATCTCCAAAACCGTCAGTGCCCCCAACGACCCGAACACCCCGCCACGCACCGAATCATACGTATATAGTGCTGAATATGGGAAAAGGCTGATGACAGCGTTCATTGATGCGGCAGGAAATACCACGCAGTACAAATACGATCCTGTTTACAATTACTGCGTCTCAATGATTGACTACAATCATTTTGAAACACTCTATGAAACTGACCCCTTGGGCATCACCACCAAATCCGTTTTTTCTGATGGAACAATCTCTTATCAAGCCATTCGATGGGATGGAGGGCAATATTACCAATGGGAAAAGAAAACCGGAACACCCACTAAAATCACCTACTTTGCCAAGACAGGGGAACCCATCAAAAAACGAACCTACTCACTCAATGGAGAGACGGTTGTATCACGTATTGAATATGACCCTTATGGCAGAGTTAAGACAGAATGGGCTCCACAACTAGAAGAGCAGCTTCCTCAAATGGTCTCATACGACTATGACGACCATAACCGGATACGAAAAATCAACCATCAAGACGGGACAAGAGAAACGCTCACCTACAATGGACGAACCACCAGCTCCACATTTCATGCCAATGACAAGGCTTCACAAACAGAGTCCAAAACAGTGAATATCATGGGATGGGTCGTGAAAAGTACGGATGCCGAAGGGGTCAGCGTCATCTATGACTATAATCCTGAAGGGAAAGTGATACGCACTCAAATCGAAGGTATGGACGAAACCCAAACCCTGATAAACTATGACGCTAACGGGAACAGATTCTTGCTTTACGACCCAAATTACGGACAATCAAGCTGCGAATACAACATCTTTGGAGAGCTGACTCGCCAAGTGACTCCGAAATATGACATCACTGATTATGAATATGACGTCATGGGTAACTTAACAAAACGCACAGAATTCTGTTACAAAAGCCAAACCTCCTCTGTCACAGAATGGCAATACGGGCAGACGGATGGATTGCGCGGATTATTGCTGAAAATCAAATCAGACAACCAAACCATCAGTTACGAATATGACAACAAACTACGGTTAAAAAGCATTCTTGACCAATGTCTGGGAAAAGAATTCAAAACCAGCTATCAATATGACAAGGCTTCGAGAATCTCAAGTCTCACCTATCCATCAGGTTATACCATCCACTACTGCTATTCTTCCGAAGGAGTGGTGCGAAGCATTATGGATGATGATTCCAAAGTGCTTTGGAAAGCAGGGGATGCCAATTCCTTTGGTATGCCCACCTGGATCATCACAGGCGATGGACTCGTTACGCAATACGATTATGATAACATATCAAATAAATTGTTAAAAATCAAAACGCTACGAGGTGATGAAATCATACAGGAATATGAATACCAATATGATGACTATAGCAACATCACCACCCGAATGAACAAGGTGAAAAACCAGACTGAACATTTCAGTTATGACCCTCTAAACCGTCTCACCGCCACTGTTGACCAGAATGGAGAAAGCATCTTCACTTATGATGCATTGGGACGAATGACGCAGAAAACCAACGCTGGTCAACCAGTCTTTTCAAATGCAAACTACAGTGGTGATCATCCTCACGCCATCAAGTCAGCCACTGCCTCTCCAGGCACATTCCCACAGGAACGAATGGACATCGTCTATACCCCATTCGGTAAAGTCGCCCAAATCCAGGAAGGGACAAAACAAATCACCTATCAGTATGGATATGACCATCAACGAATCCAGGTCATCGAGAACATTGACGGAGTAAGAAGAGAAAAGTTATATGCAAACAATTTCGAGGTAATCATGCAACCCGACGGTACCATCATCAAACGAACATTATTATCCTGTCCTACAGGAATCTTCGCAGTGGTGGAAGACATCAACGGGGAGACATCGCTTCATTACATCCACAAGGACCATCTGGGTAGCTGGACTATCATTACCGATGAGGAAGGACAAATTGAGCAAGAGAACTGGTTCGATGCATGGGGCAACTGCGAGAACCCTGACGCACTACTTTTCGACAGAGGTTATACAGGCCATGAGCACATCCATGGAATGAACCTAATCAATATGGATGGCAGAATATACGACCCTGTCACCTCTTCAATGCTCAGCCCCGACAATTACATCCAGATGCCGGATTTCTCACAGAACTTCAACCGTTACGCATACTGTCTCAACAATCCCCTCTCCTATTCCGACCCAGATGGAAACAATCCCATCACATTTGCGCTTCTGGCCTATTTCATTTTCTTCACCGACATGGGTTACGAATTTCAAAAATACATATCCCCGATCGCTATCCATATCGACCTTCACCTTGCCGGCCACCAAAAAGGAATCGGCATCGATGTCTCCGTAGGATTTGAAAAGAAGAATCCTTTAAGCTACCGGATGCACTTTGGCGCGACTTATTATTGGGGGTATTACGATGACAGTTACCAAGGCTGGGAATTCCGTGTAGGTGGCGAATGGACCGTCAACGGAATAGTAGGATTCTCAGGAACGACCTACTACACCAAAGGGCGGAAACAACAAACCACTAATTCCATCATCTTGGGCAATTTCATCGGATCCGTATCTTACGAGAACGACTACATGTTCAATCTGGCAAAATACCTCTGGGGCATCCCTGCTGCCGACAATGGCGACCGTTACCGATCAGCGGCTTTTAAAGCCCGTTTCCTCATTTTTTCAGCAGGGTTCAACATCTTCACCGGGGATCCTGGGCTTAAAGGGTCGAGCAGAAACACCTTCCATGATCCTGATGCGGAAGGACGGCTCACTTATACGCTCAACGCTGAAGGGAACGACCCCGACCAATACCGTGCCGGACTCCTGTATTTCGGCATTGGCGGTTTTTATTATGGATTCAACAGCGAAAAGATCCGGAACTTCATCCAGAACCGATTCGCGCATGACTGGCTTTGCCGAGGTGATTCACCATACTTCAAAGTGTTGGACAGACCCGAACAAAGCTATTTCTACTTCAGCAGCGGCACAGGAAACTCTTTATGGTAAACTTCTTTATTATGGCTTTCGGGGCTTGGCCGTAGGCCAAGCCCCGAAAGATAATCACCAGCGTCTTTTCTCTCGGGCGGGATGCAAGTTCACCTCCATCACCTGATCAAGAGCGGCATTGCTGGAAATGGTCACAGATAAACGGCTCCAATCCCCAATCACGCAATCAAACTGCACAACATCCGTCCGCGACTCACCTTCCAACAAGTCCTCAAGATAGGAATCCCCTTCTCCAAGCAAAGTCCAACCCCTGCGCTCCTCCTCCATAAGCTTCCAATGGACACGGAGATGCTTCGCTCTTGTGGGTCCCAAGTTAATCAATTTCAACGTGATTTTACATCGGGCTCCCGTATAATACGAAATGGACTGGGATTCAAACTTGTTCTCCTTGAGCACCACCACGGGGGTATGTACACAAGGTGCCATCTCCACTGGAGACGAGAGATATTCCGGGGGAATTTGGCCAATAGCCCAATGGGTATTCGTGGTCTCGACATAATAATACTCTTTCCCCTCAAATTTAAAGGGATAAGCGTTCTGCACGGAATCACACGACACGCCAAGCGCCAGATGATCGGGAGGAAACAACAAGATGAAATCAATCCCCATCTCGCTCAATAAAGCAGCCATTAAAATCGACTTGTCCTCACAATCACCTATCCCGTCCGCCAAGGTCTCGATAGGAAAACGGACATACTCATCCATCCCTTTCGACTTCTCATCAGACTCATAACGCAACGATTGCACAAACAACAACACCTCCTGTATCTTGTCCTTTTCGGATGCCATAGATGGGCAGAGCACATCCGCCAAGGCACGGATGGCCTTGCGATCATACTCAGAGAACATAAAGCCGCAATAGGAAGAGGCGGCTCTATAACCAGACTCCTCATAATAAATCGCAGTGTGTCCACGTCGATTACGATAATAGTCCAAAAGCCGAGGATTTATATCCAAAGAACACGAACGCTCACCGTCTATTCCTTTCCATTGATAGTCAAAATGCAAGAGGCTGTCGTTTTCCGCAGCCACAAGCGGGAAAACCAACAAAAGAAACGCTATCGCAAATAGTGTCTTCTTCATTGTAACCTATTTATTTCCCCCAATAATGGAAACGACTCACTTCCTTCTGCAATTCCTTCACCGCCGCTTCAAGCTGTTCATCGACACCAACCGCCATTTTCTCTGGTGTGTTGCGCACTTTCACATCGGGTTCAAGTTGCGTATTTTCCAGCCAATTGCCTTGTTCGGTACGATAACCAATCACAGGAAGTCCGAAATACAAGGTGGGATCCTGCAAGGTCTCCCAAGTCACACTCGACATGGTACCAGGCACCGGCATACCCACCAATGCGCCCATCTTTTTATGCTTGTACACCCAAGGTGTGCCGTGGGCATTGCTGTAGTTCGCCTCACCGATGATCATTACCGATGGCTTGTTATACCGACGCGATGGCATCACACAAGCAACACTGTCGTTGATGACTTGCTCAAGATATTTCTCCCCACTGAAAAGAATCTCAATGTCCTCGTGCAAACGTCCACCACCATTGAAACGGGTGTCAATGACAATTCCATCACAAAGGTTGTATTTACCCAAAATCTGTGAGTACACATCCCGATAACTGGCATCACCCATGCTACGGATATGCACATAACCCAGTCTTCCATCGGACAACTGCTTCACTGTCTCCTCGTTATGTTTCACCCAACGCTCATAAAGCAAGTCATTCATGGCACCATGACTAATCGGCTTCACCGTCTCCGTCCATCGGCTTTGATTGGCAGGGTTATACACCCCGACAAGCACCTGTTTATTCGCTTTATTGTTCAGCAAAGGATAGTAATCCATGTCAGCTTTAACGGTGTCTCCGTCAATGGTCTCAATCACACAGCCAGCAACTACCTTCGAGGATTTCTTGTCAAACGGGCCGCCAGGTACCACTTCCTCTATTTTAAGGCCATCGCCTTCATAAGACAGATCAAGCAAAACACCAAATTCCGCCGTGGCATCGCCTCCCAAACGTGGACGATAACCCGACCCAGTATGTGAGACATTCAGTTCTCCCAAAATCTCGCTCAACAAATCGGAAAAGTCATAATTATTATTGACATGCGGCAAAAACGGACGGTAGGCCTCCTTCATCATCTCGAGATCCACACCGTGTTTGTCTTTCATGAAGAAACGTTTCTCAATTTGCAAAAAGACATGGTCGAACATATATTCACGTTCCTGAGCCAAATCCAGATTCATGGTGGCGTCATACTTAATCGATGTTGTTTTTCCGCCTTTAGCATCCACTTTCTGAAGATTACCGCCCGAAAGCAAAAAGATGTTGTCACCTTTCTTATCCATACGCAACTGTGCCCCGCCTTGACCCATCTTTTTCAATATTTTCATCGATTTCTCTCTAACATCTAACTCCCACAGATCAAATCCTTTCTCGAACGAAGACATAAAATACAGTTTCTCGCCATTGTTGGACATGGCCATGCCGCTGAGGCTTGATGACATCGGGGTGAGACGACGTACTCGGTCTTGCAAGTGTTCCAAATCGATTTCAATGGACTTCCCTCCTTTGTCTTTTTCTTCCTTGGATGCGGATTCGTCTTGTTTCTTGCCTTTCTTGCCAGCTTTCTTCTTCGCGGCCTTATCTCCTTTCTTTTCCTCGTTAGGAGTATCCTTCTTCGCTTCCTTATTTCCTTTCTCCATTTCCTTGAGCAAGTCATACTCTTCTTTGTTCAGCATGAAGCGATCGTAGGCATCTTGATTCATAAAGGCAATAAACACATCGTTCTGACTACCCCATGAAGCATGGGAACGCATTCCATAGCGGTTTGAGGCATAGATAATTGCATTGCCATCCAGCACCCATTGAGGATTACCGTCGATATAGGCGCTTTCGGTGATGTTATAAATCTTCATAGACCCGTCGGCTTTGACGATGCCGATGTCAGAATACGGGTCACGCATATTGGAAATCAGCTCCAAAACAAACCATTTTCCATCTGGCGACCATTGATAGGATAAACCATAATCGTTGGTGTTATATTCCTGTGTGCCATCCGTAATCTGTCGGACTTCCTTAGTCTCACAATTGTAAACCTTCAAAATCTTACGATTCTCCACAAAAGCAATCTCCTTGCCATCAGGTGAATAAGTAGGATCCATACGCTCGACCCCATCGTTGTCGAACAAAGGTTTCTCTTCCACGAGGGTAGCATAAGCGAAGTTATAATCATCCTTTCTAACCATAGAAGCTTGGTATAAATTCCAATAGCCGTCACGTTCAGAGGCATATACCAGTGTCCTTCCATCCTTAGAGAAGGTAGGGCCACGTTCTGCCTGAGGAGTATGAGTCACCTGTTTGGTAGTGGCATAATCATCCGTGCCGGTAACAAAAATATCGCCACGAGAAACAAAGGCAATGAGTTTGTCATCGCTGCTCAACGCGAAATTACCAGCCCCTTTGAAATCCCTTTTTACCAGTTGGTCGGGTTGTAAATCATTGACAATCTCGATAATAACCTTGCGAGGCTGCTGACCCAGCTGCTGCGTATAAATCTCACCTTGATAATTGTAACAAAGCATTCCATTGTTGGCCACGCTCAAAAAACGCACGGGATGAGTGTCGAAGGAGGTGACACGCTCCACCTGCTCCAAATTACTCACTGGAGCTTTATACACGTTAAAGCTGCCGTGATTGCGTTCACTGAGGAAAACCACCTCTTTAAATCCAGGCAAGTACTTAGGGTCACGGTCTTCACCCACATTGGTAGTCAAGATGGTATGACTCTGATCCTCAGCGTTATAATAGACTATATCACGCGCCACAGAAGACACATGGTGTTTACGCCAGATATTCTCGCTACCTTTTCGATCATAATACAAAAACGATTTGCCGTCCTGGTCGAACGACATGCCAGCCACCGGAACCGCCACCACTTGATGAGGCCGTCCTCCTTGGGCATTCACCTTATATAGTTCCGTAATCCAACCTGCGGGGAACTGGATGTTTTCGGCACCTTTCTGGATTTGGGAGGAAAAATAAATCTCTTTCCCATCCGGAGAGAACGAGCAAGGTAGTTCGGAGGCAGAATTCGTCGTGATACGCTGTGCCACACCGCCTTCAACCGGCATGGTAAAGATGTCGAAATTGCCATTACGATCCGACGCAAACGCCAACGTAGTTCCATCAGGCGACCACACCGGCTGCATCTCGTATGAAGGATTCGTGGTCAATTGCACCGCTTTGCCACCATTGACATTCACCACATAGATATCCCCTTTATAACAAAAGGCGATTTTGTCACCTTGGGGAGAAATCATATTATAACGCATCCAAAGCGGTTGCGCTTGCACAGAAATCCCTGCAAGCAACATCAAAAACAAACCAATTCGTTTCATAGTAGTAATTTTTATATTTATATTTTATTTAATTTTACTTAACACGAAACCAGAAGACCGGCTTCTCTTCCAAGAAAAGCTCAAGTTTATCACCCGGATGCACCTCACCCACTCCTTTAGGTGTTCCCGTAAAGATATAGTCACCTTCTTTCAATGTCACAAAACGGGAGACATAAGACACTATACGATCGAAGCTGAAAATCATATCGCGGCTGTTACCTTGTTGCACCCATTGGTCATTGAGTTTCATACCAAAGGAAATCTCCGAAGGGTTTTTCAATTCGCTGATTTTCACAAACTCACCCACTGGAGCGGAGCTGTCGAACGCCTTGGCGATCTCCCAAGGGTGACCCTTTTCGATGCATTGGCGTTGCAAGTCACGGGCGGTAAAGTCGATGCCCACCGTCAATGCGTCGTAATACTTTGCGGCGAACTTTTCCTCGATGGAGCGACCTGGTTTGCAGATACGCAGCACCAGTTCCGTTTCATAATGAATCTCGTGTGAGAAATCAGGGTAGAAAAACGGGTTATGCGGGAGCAGCAATGCGGAGGCGGGT
>JAEEII010000007.1 GCA_016281295.1 Bacteroidales bacterium | reverse complement strand
GCATGATTTCTAACATTTTAAGCCATCATGAGTTCTGGAACCGGATGCAACACCATCCAAAAAAGATTTATGATTTTAAAGGCCAGCGGCATGGGTTCTTTGATTCGTACTTCCTGCCGGAAGGTTCCGACAAGAAATACCGGGCTGCGTTAAAGACAGAGAGCCTGTTCCGTAACATCTGCACTGTACTTCCCGGACCCAAGGGGGACAGCAGTATCTTTGTTTCCGAGGAGAAAGATGTGACGGAATGGGTAACGCCGGAGACCCAGCTTCAACCCAGTACAGCCGTGGCAACCAAGATAAGCGTTGGTTCCTCTGTGCTTTCGTGCCTGACCAAAGTGGATGACACCTTTGTGCAGGACGCACAGTTTGACCTGGAATCCCATCTTATCAAACGCCTCTCGAAGGGGTTTGCCAAAGGGGAGGAAGACACCTTCATCAATGGGGATGGCGATCATAAGCCTTACGGCATCCTTGATGATACCAAAGGTGCAGAAGTTGGGCACACCGCTGCTGCCATCGGGTATCACGATGTAGTAAAGCTGTATTTTTCTGTGGACAAGGAATTCAGGAAGAATGGCTGTTGGCTGATGAACGACAGGACGGCCTTTGCCCTGCGCGCCCTGAAAGATCCCGGCGGTTCCTACATCTGGAACCAGGCCAGCGACACCATCCTGGGAAAGCCGGTACACATTTCCAACTATATGCCGGACGACGAGATTGGCAACAAGCCTATCGCCTTCGGTGATTTCAGCCGGTACTGGATTATCGACCGCCTGCCGTTGTCGGTGAGACCGATTGAGGAGCTGTTTGCGATGCAGGGTTACATCGGCTATATGGGCTATGAGTATGTGAATGGGGTTCTGGTTACCCCGGAAGCCATCAAGGTACTTAAACTGATCTGATTCACACTTGCTGTCATGGCGGTCATTACATCGCCATGACAGTTTGATAGGAGTAAGCTATGGATGACAAGACCAATGTGACCAAAATAGTAATAAAAAACACAGTATTAATCGCAGACGCCGTGTTCCCGGAAGATGCCAGGGAGACGGCCTGCGACAAGATTAAACGGCTGATTAAGAACAGCCTGGAATACCCTTCTGAAAGTATCCAAGATACATCGGAATAATGACTTCACTTCTGCACTAAAGTACGGTAATATGCTACTACCTATAATAATAGGTGATTTCGCAGAAGGCTGTCGGAAAAGGAGGATAATATATTATGGAAAGACAGCTGAATATTGGAACGACCCCGGAGAGCAAGATTACCGCACTTTATTGCAGGCTGTCCTGCGATGACGAACTCCAGGGGGAAAGCAACAGCATCACCAACCAGAAGATGATATTGCAGAAATATGCGGACGACAACGGATTCCGCAATACCCGGTTCTTTGTGGACGACGGTTACAGCGGTACGAATTTCAACAGACCGGGGTTTCAGAAAATGATAGGGTATGTGAAAGCCGGACATGTCGCTACGGTCATAGTCAAGGATATGTCACGGCTCGGACGGGATTACATCGGTGTGGGCACCTATACCGAGATTGTATTCCCGAATGCCAATGTTCGCTTCATCGCTATTAACAATGGGGTTGACAGCACCAGCGGGCAAGGTTCCGAATTTGCCCCGTTCCTTAACATCATCAACGAGTGGTATGCGAAGGACACGAGCAAGAAAATCAGGGCTGTCTTAAAAAGCAAGGGCGAAGCCGGAAAGCCTCTGGCTTCACATCCGCCCTACGGTTACATGAAAGACCCGAACGATAAGTTTAATTGGGTTATCGATGAAGAGGCAGCCGAGGTGGTGCGTGAGATTTATCATATGTGCATTCGTGGGCTGGGGCCGACCGCAATCGCGAAAGAACTGATGGACAGGGGGATTCCCTGCCCCACAGAACACAAGCAGATTTTATTAAACGGCGGCAAACCGGGAAACGACAAAAGGCATATGAAGTGGAATGACACCAAAATCGCTACCATTCTGGAAAGAGAGGAATACGCCGGCTGTTTGGTAAATTTCCGTACCAAATGTAAATCCTACAAATGCCGCGATAAAGTATTCAATCCCAAATCCGAGTGGAAGAGGTTCGAAAACAGGATTCCGGCCATTATAGATCGGGATCTATGGGAGGCGGCTCAGAAGATAAGATATAGAGCGATGAGAAGGAAAAACCGGTTAGGCGAGATGAACCCGTTTTCCGGTATGTTGTATTGTGCGGATTGCGGAGCAAAGTTATATCTGGCGCGGTGTAAGAAAAGGGACACATCACAAGATTACTTCACTTGTTCGAAATACCGAAAGAGCAGGGGCTGCACCACACATCAAATCCAGGTCAGGGTGGTGAACCTGCTGGTTCTTGAAAACTTACGCGAAGTGACGAAGTATGCCCGGGAACACGAAAGCGAGTTCCTGGAACTGGTTCTTCAAACTAATGATAAAATATTGAGGGCGCAACAGAAAAAGGAATTGACGACCCTTCAGCAGGCTGAAGACCGATACCGGATGTTGGATGTTTTGGTTCAAAGAATCTACGAGGACAATGTCGCCGGTAAGATTTCTGATGAGCGTTTCGGGAAAATGCTGGAATCGTATGAGCAGGAACAAGCACAGCTTAAAAAAACAATAGGGGAATTAAAGGCTTCGCTTGATGAAATGCGTTCCCGGAGCGTTAATACCGACCGGTTCCTTAAAATGGTCAAAAAATACACCGACATCACAGAGTTAAACGCAGAAATCATTCGTGAATTTATCGATAAGATAATAGTTCATCAAGCTGAAAAGATAAACGGGCACCGCACCCAAAGAATTACTATCGTGTACAATTTTATTGGTGAAGTTCCTGTTCCGGAAGAGAAAAAGAAATGGGCCTAACAATTACGTTAAGCCCATTTTTGTTTTCTACAAAAACACAATATGCGGTAGTAAATAATAAAACCAATACAATATATAGTGTTATGCCAATCCATACTAAGGTGAGGATTTTTGTGAAAACCGATTCCAAAAATGCTGACCTGACCGTGCGGAAGCTCCTGACCGGAAAAATTCGGATAGGGGGCGTATTGAAGGAACCGGTTTTTCTGCGAAATCCGGGAACATACGACGGCTATCT
>JAEEII010000059.1 GCA_016281295.1 Bacteroidales bacterium | reverse complement strand
GGCAAGACCTCTAAAGTCCAGAAAATCGTGGTGAGATAACATGAGTAGAAACAACAAAATATATAGAGCGATGAAAAGGAAAGTAATCAGTTTGATGGCAGTACTGCTGATGGCCGTTGGGACGGCCTTTGGGCAGGTGATCATCACCGACGAAGATGTCAACCACAACCGTGCGGAGCAGAACCAATCCAACATCGGCGTGATGGTGCTCTCGGAAGGTGTGAACTACGACCAGTGGAAGTATGCCCCCCTCGACGGAGGGGTGCTGCTTCTGGCAGGACTCGGCGCCGCTTACCTCGTAGGCAAGCGCAAGAAAAAATGACACTTATGTTTTATCTTTTGGGAATGGCTTCGCCGTACGGCGGGGCCATTTCTTTTTAAGGTTAGAGGTTAGAGTAAACCCTTAAATCATCTTTTGGTAAAGCTTTTTAATAAACTTACGGATGATATCCCAGTCGGGGTTCTCCTCTTTATCGCAAGGGAGTAAAACTGTGGTTTCATTCATCTTGTCGAGCGTCCATTTGTCGAGGAACTGGTATCGGATGCCTTCTTTTCTGAAAAGAGAAACAAAAAAGAGAGCTATGTACGATGCCGCCTTCAATCATGTCGGCTTTGGTCAACCGTTCTCCTTTTTCGATACGGAACAAGGATTGATATTTGAAGGGTTTCCATGTGGAGGTGTCTACTTTGGTCTTACTTTTCTGGATAGTGACCAGTCTTTTATATTCCTCGGGGATGTCTTCGTTGTATAGCACCATATTGAGCACTTGTTCTTTGAAATCTTTCTCGTCGATGCCTTTTTTATAGAGGATGTAGTGTAAAACGCTTTTTACGAAGTCGGCTTCCGTGATCTCCAAAGGCTCAAGGGTTTCTTTATATCGGATAGTTTCATTGGGGTTAATCCATTGGATGGTGTCGCTACCGCTTTGTTTTTGGATGATGTCCATCCAGTAATCCTCGATTTCTTTCCAACGGTTCTTGGTGTCTTGTCGCCCTTGGTTTTTCACAGTTTCCAGTCCGTCGTTTTCGATATGGCATGCGAAGATTTCTTTGCCATTTTGTGGGATGCCGGCGGTAAAGACAAACACGGAGGTGGTCATGCTTACACTTTGGAAAGTGTCTTTTGGTAGTTTGATGATTTTTGTGAATTAGCATGTTGGCACAAGCCAAGGCATAGATCTCCCTGTCGAATTCAATACCGTACAGTTGGCTGTCTCTGATCTCTGTGGCTTGAATAGTTCTGACTCCTCCCGATTCCTTGATCATGTTGCACATGGCCTTGACCAGAAATGCGCCGGAGCCGCAGGCAGCATCCAAAACCACTGAGTTTTTATCCACGTCAATAAGCCGGTACATCAGTGAAGTGATATGGTCAGGAGTAAACACCTGGCCTTGTTCTGATTTGCCTTTGTATCGCGTGAATTCGTTGAAAAAGATAGCCATGACATCTTCTCCATTCCAGAAATCGGAATTCAGATTGTCGGAGATTTTCGAGACGTTATCGATGAAATTATTGATGGATTCTTGCCGTGGCGTGGTGTTGACTTTAATTCCCGAATAGGTATCGATCAAAATTTGGAGTTTGGCATTTTTTTCCAGATCTTTTTGCAGTGCGTCTTTGAGAGTCGTCTCTATTGAAGTCTGAAAAAGCTGCCATCTCATATCGTGTTTCAACATGGCACCGAAACGTTTGGCTACCAATGTGCAGGAGGTGAAAATCATTCGGTGATAGAGGTTCTTGATTCCGAACTCGAAATGGAGGGCATCATTGATTTTCTTGGTGAGTTGATAGATGGTTTTTTTATCGATGCTGTTTTGCTGAAACAACCCCAAATAGGCTTCCTTGTTTAGAATTGTGTCGCTGACCTCTTTTCTGGTTCCATCACAATAGACTTCCACATCTTCACCATTGTAGAGGATTCCCACGACGTGAGCATATTTACTATGGCAGATCTCACAATTCTTAAAGAGTTCTTGTCGGTCCTTTTCGTTAATAGAATGGTTCTCCGCTTTGGATTCTAAGATGAGAGCGGGGAATGAGGTCTCGTTTGGGAGATACCAGCCGTCTGGCTTGTCAGAAATCCCTTTGAAGCCAAGTTGATTGAACGTGGTGAACTGTCCCACTCCAGAAAGCGCGGTTTCGGTATCGTCAAGCCCCAATATTTCCTTGGCTTTATCACGAACTTGATCTTCAGTGAGATAATGCATAGCGATTTCAGTTTTCAAAGGTATAAAGTTTTTCTAAATAATAGGGTAGATGAATAAAAAATCCTTATTAAAGTATTGGAATGATGGAAATGTTTCATTTTGGAAGGTAAAAAAATGAAAGGTTACTTCAGTGTTGTCATTCTCTAGAAAGGAATCCCTTTTGTTCATTATTTTTAAAAAGATTTGGTACTTTAACAGAAATAGTGTAATTTTGTACCCGTTTTTTTTTTTTTGTTCAACACAAACTGATAAAATAAATGAAGAAAGCTACTGTAGTAATGATGATGGCCCTCGCCTTGGTGCTGGGCTTCACACAATGTAAGAAAGACAATCCAACCAACCCGACCGACAACGTTGAGCCTGTCATCGAAGGCGAGAAATACGACGTTACTCTGACGTTAGGGGGAGGTAACAATGCCAAATCGGATGTCAATCCTAATGACGGG
>JAEEII010000058.1 GCA_016281295.1 Bacteroidales bacterium | reverse complement strand
CTGATGTGGTCGGTTTGGGAAAAACAGTGGTGGCGGCATTGATTGCGAAAAAGTTCTTTTTTTCCAACGGTTTTCCGACCTATCGCTCGCATACTTTGGTGATTGTGCCGCCTGCGTTGAAGGAGAATTGGGAAGAAACTTTGTCAACTTTTAAGATTGATAACTTCAAAATTGTGACCAATGGCAGCCTGCACAAAATCAAGGATGCGGGGCTTTATGATTTGGTAATTGTAGATGAGGCCCATAAGTTTAGGTCGGATACGGCAAGCATGTATAATGAACTTCAGAAAATCTGTAAGACGAAAACACGTCGGCAGTATCCCGATGGAAGATACTACGACAAGAAAGTGATGCTTGTTTCGGCAACACCTTTGAACAACCGCCCTGAAGATATTGCCAATCTGGTCTATCTGTTCCAGGATTCAAAGGACAGCACCTTGGAAGAAAGTAACTTGCAGCGTTTCTTCCGTGAGCAGATTGAGAAATACAGAAAACTGAAAAAGGAGCAAGATATGGATCTGATTTCTAAGGAAATCAAGGCCATATATGAAAAAATCCGTTTGAAAGTGGTCGAGCCGCTGACCGTGCGCCGTACCCGTACAGACTTGATGGAAAATGAAGCCTACAGGAAGGATTTGCTTGAACAAGGCGTCATTTTTCCAGATGTTCAATCGCCAGAAAAAATCTATTATCAACTCGATGTGACTTTAGAGCAACTATATGACAAAACGCTGATTTACTTGAAAGGAAAAGAAACAGGGCTGAACTATTTCCGCTACCAAGCCATCAAATATCTCAATCCTGAAAAGAAGAAAAAATACAAGAATGCGGACAGGATTTCAGACGAATTGGCTGGAATTATGAAAACTTTGTTGGTCAAACGCATTGATAGCAGTTTCTTCGCCTTCAAGCAGTCGCTCAACAGGTATTATCAGGCCAACAAAGTGATGTTGGATATGTTTGAAAAAGGAACCATTTATATCGCACCAAATCTGAAAGTCAACGAACTGCTCAGCAATGGCAAAGAAGAAGAGCTGATCAAACTGATCAACGAAGCCATCTATGCAGACCCGACCATTGAGATTTGCAGTCCTAGTGACTTTTCGCCAGGTTTCAAAGAAGGATTGGAGAAGGATGATGCGATGTTGAAAGAACTTGTTGAGGCTTGGAGCAAAATCGACTATGACCCCAAATTGGATATTTTCTTAGATTATCTGAAAAACAGACTGTTTGACAAGGATATCAACAACGAGGGTAAACTTTTGGTTTTTTCCGAAAGCAAAGAAACGACAAAATATCTTTCGGATGCTTTGAAGAAAGAAGGCTACACTCGTTTGCTGACCGTTCAAAGTGCCAATCGCAATGAAATGATGCCAGTGTTGCGGGAGAATTTTGACGCCAACTATGAGGGAGAAAGGAAAAACGATTTCGACATCATCATTTCTACAGAAGTGCTTGCCGAAGGTGTCAATCTTCATAGGTCAAATATCATTGTCAACTATGACACACCTTGGAACTCGACAAGACTGATGCAGCGCATTGGGCGTGTCAATCGTATCGGCAGCACGGCCAATAAGATTTATATCTTCAATTTCTTCCCAACAGCCAAAGTCAACAACGACATTGAGTTAGAGAAGAAGGCAAAGATGAAACTTTTTGCCTTCCATGCGGCTTTAGGCGAGGACAGCCAGATTTATTCCACAGATGAAACCCCAGAGACCTTTGGCCTTTTCGACAAGGATGTTGACGAGGAACGCGACGAGAAACTGCGTTATCTGATGTGGCTACGCAACCTTAAGGAAGAAGACCCCGACCTGATAAAATCCATTGCCAAACTCCCTCTACGGGCACGAGTGGGAAGGAAAAACAAAGTTAAGCGGCATTGCACACTAACTTTTATCCGCAACAACCGTCGTGATGCTTTTACGTTTGTGCGCGAGGATGGAAGCATTGAAGAATTGTCATTCCTTGAAGCCGTGAAGGAGTTTGAGGCAAGAGCCGATGAAAAGTCTATACCACTTCACGACCTGCACCATCAGCAGGTGGCAAGAGCGATAGAGGTCTTTGCTGAACAGGAGGAAGACACAAAAGCCACGACAAGCAAAGTGAATGTCGCGCAAGGCCCGAACGAGAAAAAGGCCATTGCCTATTTGGACGGTTTTTTGAGCATTCCCAACATCACCGACGAGGAAACCGAACTGATTCACAAAGCCAAGCGGGCCATCACCACGGGTAAGTTCCAGCAGTTGCAAAGGGATGTGAACAAGTTGAAGACTTCGGTCAAAAAGACACCGATTAAGCCCGCCGTTCTTTTGGAGAAAATGATAAACATCATTTCTGCGTATCCTTTGGATACCGTCAACTTGAACGAATCCAGGGCGGCAAACAGCAGCATCGTTCAAGCAAAAAAGGAAGTCCATCCCGAAATCATCATTTCGGAAAGTTTTAATTCGTAAATTTGCCGATTATGAGAACTGCACAGGAACTATTCGAGGAGTTGAATTCCTATGACGAGAGCGTCAGAATCGAGGCAAAAAAGGCTTCCGAAGTCGGGCGAAGCATTATGGAAACCATTTGTGCGTTTTCTAATGAGCCTGATTTGGGTGGTGGATATGTTTTGTTGGGGGCTGTCAGGAAAGGCTTTGACGAAAACGGTTTACCGCATTACGAGCCTGAAAATATTGCAAATCCCGATAAGATTCAAACCGACATCGCCAATCAATGTGCATCGGTTTTCAATGTGCGTATTCGTCCTCAAATTGAAACAGAGGTTGTCGATGGCAAAACGGTTGTCGTGGTAAAAGTGGACGAGGCTCCCGCTTCGCAAAAACCCATTTATTTTGAAAAAAGAGGTCTGCCCTGTGGTGCTTATCGTAGAATAGGTCCTTCTGACCAAAAGTGTTCTGAAGATGATATGCCTGTGTTTTATTCTTCCGCTGAAAGTTTTGATTGCACACTCGTAAAAGGTTCAAGTTTAGACGACATCGACGAAAATGCCGTTTCCTATTACCGAAAACTTCGTGAAAAAGTGAATCCCCATGCTGAAGAGTTAACCTACGATGACACCAATTTACTCCTGGCATTAAGAGCTTGTGAGAAAGACAGGACGGGCGCTTATGTGCTTACTTACACGGGACTGATTGTTTTCGGCAAGTCAATGGCGTTGCGCAGACTAATGCCAGCCTTGCGTGTCGATTATATCCGAGTTCAGGGTAACAGATGGGTTGAGAATCCTGATAAGCGTTTCGAATCGACGATTGACATGCGTGGCGCATTTATTCTTTTGGTGAACCGTGCATTGAATGCAATAACAGATGATTTGCCCAAAGGCTTTGAACTGAAAGACGGCAACCTGCAAGCTTCAACACCTGTTGACATTCCAAATGACACCTTGCGTGAGGCTATTGTCAACGCATTCATTCACCGTTCATTCAGGGTAAACCAGCCCATTCAGATAATCAGGTATTCGAATCGTTTGGAAATCATAAATCCTGGATATTCGCTGAAATCGCCAGAGCGACTTGGCGAGCCTGGCTCCGAATTGAGAAACCAGTATATCAGTTCCATATTCCACGAAACCAATTTGGCTGAAACCAAAGGTTCAGGCATCAAAACAATGCGTGAACAGATGAAAAAGGCGAAGTTGATGCCTCCAACATTTGAGTCAAGCAGGGAAAACAATCAATTCACGACCCGCTTGTTGTTCCATCATTTATTGGGGAAAGACGATATCGAATGGCTCTCGTTATTTGCCCAACATGAATTAAACAATGAACAAAGACTATCGTTGATTTTCGTCAGAGAACTTGGAGCCATTGACAACATCACTTATCGCCAACTGAATAGCGACATCACCTCCCGTAAAGCCACTTTCGACCTTCATCGTATGTGTGAGATGGGCTTGTTTGAGCTGAAGGGACAAAGCAGAAATGCTTATTATATTGCCGGGCCGAATTTAGAGTCTCATATTGGCAAAAATGACGGAGAAATGTGTAGAGCTAACGATGAAATGTGTAGAGCTAATGGAGAAATGTATAGAGCTAACGGAGAAATAAGTAGAGCTAACGAAGAAAATGGTAGAGGTGACGGCCTTAATAGTAGAGGTGACGGCCTTAATAGTAGAGGTGGCGACCTTAATAGTAGAGGTGGCGGCCTTAATAGTAGAGCTAATGGCGAAATGTGTAGAGCTGACGGAGAAATGTGTAGAGCTAACGATGAAATGTGTAGAGCTAACGATGAAATGTGTAGAGCTGACACTTTACCATTGGTATTACAAGAAGGAATCAAAAAAATTGGGAAAAGAGCCGCGTCTTCTGAAATTAGAAGTTTGATTATAGGATTGTGCACCTTCACTCCTTTTGGAATAGCCGAATTAGCCCAATTATTAAACAGAGATATGAAAGCATTAAGATACCATTACATCAATCCTCTCCTCAAACAAGGCAAACTCTTCTACACCATTCCTGAAATGCTCAACCACCCCAACCAAAAATACACTACAAAGAAAAAACAATAATCATTGCAACTATGACCCAGCAAGAATTAAAGCATATATTGTCGTCGAAGTTCGATTTTGAAAAGTGGAAAGACCTTCTTGGAACGATGTTCCTGAAAATCGATTACCTGACGAAACCCATACAGATTGAGGCAGTTTTGGTGAAAAGCGGCGGACAAGTGGGAGTGATTCGCCTTGACGATGGCCGTTCCTTGGGCTTGTTCAAGTTTGAGGTGGCCGACAACATCAAGATTGCGCGAAACAGGAAAGGCTTGCGCGACATTGCCATCAAGTATGTTGACCAAGACATTACCCACGGAGCTTTGGTGTTTTACTATTCTGAAGACCAAGCCGATTACCGCTTGACTTTCGTTTCAAAGCAAACCTCGCTCAACGAAGATGGCGAGTTTGTAACAAAAGCTACTGCCCCGAAACGCTATACTTTCCTGCTGGGCGAGAACGAGCCTTGCACGACGGCTGCCAACCGTTTGCTGGAACTGATCAACAAAAAGAAAAGCGGCTCGGTGCATCTGGCTGATGTTACGGAGGCATTTTCCGTGGAGCGTCTTAACAAGGACTTTTTCAAAGGCTACAAAGACCAATATGGAAAATTCCTCAACTATATAGGGGAACAATCAAAAGCCAACCGAGACTATGTGAAGAAACTTCTCGGACGATTGGTCTTTCTCCAATTCCTGCAAAAGAAAGGCTGGATGGGTGTGCCCGTAAACAATACAAACTGGGAAGGTGGCGATAAGAATTATCTCAACAATTTGATTGAAAACTACAAAGGCAACAACCGCCTGTTGAGCGATGTATTGGAGGTCCTCTTTTTCAATACGCTCAACGAGAAGCGAGATAACGACCTGGCTGACAAAATTTTGGGTGAAAACATCAAAATACCTTATCTCAATGGTGGTTTGTTCGACAAAGACAGTTTGGATAAGTTGGAAATTGATTTTCCATACGACTATTTCAAGGAACTGATGGACTTCTTTGCCATGTACAACTTCACCATCGATGAGAACGACCCCGACGATGCCGAAGTGGGCGTTGACCCCGAAATGCTTGGCCACATCTTCGAGAACCTTTTGGAAGACAATAAAGACAAGGGAGCATTCTATACGCCGAAGGAGATTGTGCAATATATGAGCCAGGAAAGCATTGCCCAGTATCTGAAAACCCATACCGAGGAAACCCTACATTCCGCCATAGAAGTACTAATTAAGGAAAGAAAAGTGGATGAAGTCCTTCAAAACAAGGCTTCAGCCTCCAAAGTATATGATTTGTTGCGCGTTGTGAAGGTCTGCGACCCTGCCATTGGTTCGGGCGCTTTCCCGATGGGTGTGCTGAATGTGCTTTATCATGCGCGGCAGGTTTTGTATGGTTTCACAAAATCCGTGGAGGCTTTCTCGCCCGCTGTGGTGAAACGCGAAATCATACAAAACAATATTTATGGTGTTGATATTGAGCAGGGCGCCATTGACATTGCCCGGTTGCGCTTCTGGTTGGCATTGGTGGTGGACGAACTGAAGCCGGAGCCGCTTCCTAACCTTGATTACAAGATTATGCAAGGGAACAGCCTTTTGGAGAGTTTCGAAGGCTTGGATATGAGTCGAATTGCAGGTAGGACTGTTGGACGACCTTCAAATTCCCCACAATTGATCATAGGTCTTGACAGCGACCTCAACCGCAAAAACCTACAAAAACTTATGCGTCAGTATTTCTCTACTGACGATCATACAGCTAAAGCTGAATTGCGACAAACCATCAATAATGAGGTGAAATCGCTTATCCGAAACAGCCTTGGTGGGACGACCGCTTCATTAAACCATTTGGAACAGCTTGATTGCTCGGCCAATAGCGACTTTTTCTTATGGCATACATGGTTTAAGGATGTTTTTGACAAAGGTGGTTTCGATGTGGTGATTGGGAATCCGCCGTATCTCAGAATACAGGGAATAAGGGAATCTAATCCAAAATTCGCCGATTATTTATCAAAACATTATGAATCAGCTAGCGGTTCTTTCGATTTGTATGTCACTTTTGCTGAAAGAGGTTTGGGT
>JAEEII010000057.1 GCA_016281295.1 Bacteroidales bacterium | reverse complement strand
GATGTTGCGGGGTTTGGGGTTGGGTGTGAGGGCAAATAAGGTCTTGTAGTCGATATAATAGGAACCGGATTCCAAGGCTTCGATTTGTTTGGCTTCCTCGCTGTCAGCTCCTACCTGTTTGAGCATCAAGGCATTGGTGCCATATCCTCCAAAGTAATGTTGGAACAGCACCTCATCAGGCAGTGCCGTGGTGAACAGGAAACTGTCGCGGGGAACCATCTTCCAACAATGTCCTAAAAAATCGCAGGTGTAAGGGTCATGGCAATGGGTGCCGATGTTGACCAAAGGCGAATGGGGAAGCGTCACCACGTTTTTCAGCCTTTCCACGTTGGCGGCTACCCATGACTCTTTCTCTTGGGCGAATGAAAGGACGGAGGTTTGCACAAAAAGCTGCCTGACATCAATGGGGCCGTCTTTGACATAGTCACCGTTCAGATGCATGAGGAGAAAGTCGGAGAGGGGTACACCACAGCCGTGCAATACATAGTATTGTAAAGCGGCGTCATGATAATAGGTGGGACTCAACCTTAACGAACTCTTCACCTCGATGGCTTTCCATTGCTCACCGTCGCGTATCAGGATATCTACCATAATCAAGGTGTCATTGTATTGAAAAACAGCTTCATACATCACGTTGACCGAAGGGTTTTGAAGGTTTTCCAGGGTCTCCTTTACCCGCTTGGGAAACTGTGAGGGCGCGTTGGGTGCCATATTCACCCCGCCAGGGTAATACGCTTGCGCCAATACCCCCACATCGGTGCCTCGTTGGAACTTGGCTCGTTGCTCGATGCTGAGCTTGTCGCGCAGATAAGGATGTTTCTTGGTCATATACAATGCTTTCTCGCATTGAAGGCCTTTGATATAGGTGGATTTTGATAAAATATGCATAATGGCGCAAAGATAGCTATTTTCATTATCTTTGCGCCCAAAATAGTTGAAATGATCCAAGAAAAGAATCAAGTCGTATATCCTCAGAACTTTGACATCAAGATGGTGTTCGTCTCAAGCATCCCGATGGAGGAAACCAAGAAAAACATCCATGCCGTTTTCCAAAAATGCCAGGTGGTACATACTTTTGTGGATGTGCGTTCCAGCGCGAAAGGGAATTATTACAGCTATTGCTATAACATTGATATCGAAAGCAAGGAACATCTCGAACTCACCTATAAATCCTTGCGGTCTCTTCCTGGTTTGAAGTTTGCCCTTTAACGGTCTCTATTTGAATATTTTCTTTGCCATCACCGTCATGCTAACGCCTCTTGCCACCATGAACAGCAAGAAGGCAATCCATAATCCGTGATTGCCATATCTTGGCATCAGGATGTACCAAGCGGGTAGAAACACCAGCAACGAGGCGATGATCATCGTGTTGCGGATTTCTTTGGCTGCGGTGGCTCCGATGTAAATGCCATCCCAAAGGAAAGCGGCAAAGGTGATGACAGGGATGAGGATCATGTAAAGGTAATAGGGACGGGCTTGAACGGCCACCACGGGCTGGTCGGAGATGAGGTGGATGAATGCTTCGGGGAAGGCCCAATATAATAAGGTGAAGGGAACGCTTAACCCTACACCCCAAAGCAACAGGTATTTCACCGTCTTCTTCAGGTGATAGTGGTCATGCGCCCCTGTGAATCGTCCCACCAAAGCCTCGCCAGCGTAGGCGAAACCATCGGTGAAATAAGAGAAGATGTAAAAGAACTGCATCAAAATCATGTTGACCGCCAAGATGTCATCGCCTAACTTCGCGCTTTGGTTGGTGAAGAAAGCGATGGTCAGCACTAACAGGATGCTGCGGATCATGAAGTCGGTGTTCACCTTGAAGAATCGCCTCAGCTTGTCGGCTTGAAGAAGGATCTCACGTTTGATGGGGACGAGATATTTTCGGTATTTCAGGAGCATAAAGACCACCGCGGTGATGAGCCCTATGTATTGCGCGATGACAGTGCCTAATGCCACGCCTGTGACACCTAAATGGAACACGTTGACAAACAGCACGCTGAGGATGATGTTTACCATGTTGATCAGGATGGCGATGACCATGGGAATCGTGGTGTTTTGCATTCCGATGTACCAGCCATTGAAGGTATAAAGGCTGAGCACTGCGGGGGCAGCCCAGATCCTCACCCTGTAATAGTCGCTGGTGAAACGCAACACCTCGTCGCTGCCATTGAGCAACTGAAGGGCAATCCATTCGATTGGCCGTTGCAGAGAGAGAACCAAAACGGTGGCAATCAATGCGATAAACATCGAACGGTAAAACGAGTACGAGATCTCTGTCTCGTCCTTGCGTCCGTATGACTGGGCGGTGAAGCCTGTGGTTCCGGCGCGCATGAAACTGAAGATGGAATACATCACGCTGAAGATAGTGCCGCCCAACCCGATGGCATCGATATATGCCACCGACTCAAGGTGTCCCATCAACATCATGTCAACCAATCCCAGCAACGGCACCGTGATGTTGCTCACGATGTTGGGGATGGCTAACTTCAGAATACTTCTGTTTAGACGCTCGTTTTCCATCTGTGTTTACTGGATCACTTTCACAATGCGTTCCAGCCAGAT
>JAEEII010000056.1 GCA_016281295.1 Bacteroidales bacterium | reverse complement strand
GCATCCATAGCCTTTGTATTTGTCGTGATTTACAAAGTTATGGATGCCTTTGCATTTTAAGGCTAAGATGTACATTTTACTTTACGAAAAAATGTCCATTTACCTTTGCCAAAAAATGTACAAGCAAAGTTACCTATTACAGCAAATCTCCTCAATCAGCTCGTTGGTCGATAGCGCCTCGTCATCGCCCATATTATAAATCCCCGACGGCACATCCTTCGTCAGCACCCCCTCCACCTTGTCCGCAGCCGCCTTTGCCGTGCTGAAGAACACAAACTTCTTGCACTTCTCCTGCGCCAGGAACCAGTCGAAAATCCGCTGTGTCAGCCCCGTATTCACCTTGAAATACACCTCCGCCGCACTCTGGTTCTTCGTATCGTGCGCCTTCCCCGCCAGATGCACAATAGCATCCACCTCCGGCACTTGATCCCCATCAAGCTCTTCCCAGGAGATAGTGCGCTCTACGCCCTCTTTAGATGGATTGATGATATCCAATCCATATATCGTGTGCTCCTTTTTCAGAGCCTCCACCAAGTTCGAGCCACGAACCCGTGGACTCCCGTTATCAGTATCTTCATTGTATGTTATCTTTTATTATCCTATAATCTCCCATTCACCACGAGTCGTCCCCTTTCCGCGAATTCATTTATCTCGCAATTCGTCAATGGCCGCTCTCACCTAACGCTCGCTTACATTCAGCAGTTCCGACAATCTTGCCCTCGATATTGAACGGTCTTGTACAATTAACTGGTACACTTGTTCTACGAGATTTGGATCAGATTTGGAACGCTCTGGATTACCCTGGACCATTCCAGCCACTTCCTTCCTCCACATCACCACCGTAAAGTCCTTGTCCTGTCGGAACTCCGGCTTCCGCAGCACCATCAGCACCTCATTGTTCCTGCACGCCGTGATAAACCAGTTCGATATACTCACCGGCACGCTCCCCTCCTTCGTATATTGAAACACAAACAGCGGAGCATCCATCAACTTTGAACCTTGAACCATGATCCTTGAACCGCCAGTACATAGTACTGTGCTGTCAATCCACGTTCCCCCATACTTTATCAGCAGTTCCACCCTCAGCAAATCCGAGAACAGCGCCGCCGGAATCCGCGCCCTCTCCCATTTCTCCACAATATACCCCGGCAACTCCACATACTCCCTCCAGTTCGTGTTGTCGATTACTACTAAACTGTAACCCGTAAGCTGTTTAAGTGAATTATAGCAAGCCTTCACGATAGCAGGCGCAGCTTCAATGCCTTGTAACCAGCAGAACCATATGGTTGCTGAGCTTGTCGAAGCATCATTCGTGTCATTCGTGTTCTTGACCTCATTGCGGCTCCGTGTCTAGCACGGAGTGAGGTGACCCGCAATCTCTTTCTGTGCTATCTGTGGTATCTGTGTGACATATTTCTCCATCAAGAAGGGCTCCTCTTTCTTCAGCACCACTGGATATACCCCCTTGAAACTCTGTCCCTTCACCAGACACCTAAATCCCGCCTTCATCGCAGGCCACAAAGCACCCAGCTTGGCATACTCCCACACCAGCCTCATCCCACCAAACTGGTGGAACCGCGATATGAGTTTCTTAAAGTCCATCCTTATTATGACAATTTGTCAGCCATCTGCCACTGGCAGCGATTTTGCTTTAGATATAATGGATTAGTGTGGATTCCCCAATCCTTTTCTTGCACTAACCACATCCCCAAAGGTAATGGCCCCGGCCTTGAAACGGACCAGGTTACGCTTCGAATACCAAAGCAGAAGGAAAACGTCTAAAACATTTTTGTATGAAGAAACAAATACACATTGTTCCTAATTCAGACAGAGGTGGTTGGGATGCCAAGCGACCGAACGCAGAAAGAGCTTCAAAGCATTTTGAAACCAAGCAGGAAGCTATAGACTGGAGTCGCGAGTTGGCTAAAAAGGAAGGCCTTGAGATGATACCGCATCGCAAGGACGGCCAAATCCAAAATCCCAACAGTTATGGCAATGATCCCTCATCAATCATTGACACCAAACATTAATCTCTGACGGGTAGCAGGTCTCTCATACAGACCTGCTACTTTTTATCGTGTCATGAGAGTTTTTCAATTGAAACATTTTCCAGGAACTTGTCTATATCAACATTTGGCAGCATCATACGTGCTACCGCCACATTACCTGTTTTGTTGGCATTTGCACAGATAATACCACGTACAAAATCAATGGTTTTCACCCATGCTTCCTTGGATGCCGCAACAATCTCCTTGCAGTCTGTGACTTTTTTCAACATCTCGTTCCATCCACCGACAAACACAGTCACAACGGCCGCATAGTCCATAATCTGTCTTCCCTCAAGAGTATAGGCCACTCGCATCTGGCATCCAACAGCATCTGTTCCCTCTTTATATCGCAAAACAGGGTTTATGCCCACTGCCACCTGCTTGTCCTTCAGCAGAGACTCATTTACATCTGCTGGGATGTTAAAGATATTCTCGTTATATGCTACTATCTGAACGTTTTCCATATCATCTATTGATTGTAGTTACTAAAAAAATGTTCCAATTCCACCCGATTGTTGCATAATTCAGGCTCAAACCGACCAGCCTTCTTCAGTCTCACTTCCGTTGCGTTACCGTCATCATAATGTACACGTCTCATTTTTCCGTCTATCAACTCAGCATACTCACGGTTTTTCTTAGCAAACATAGTCCGCAATACAATACGACGATTCAAATATTTTACCAAGTTTTCTGCCGTAGTGTCCGTAGCCACAAACACAGGCGTAGCATCACGCAGGCTATTCACCCTTACAAAAAGGTAAAGAGAGCGTGACCCGCTGTCCATATATACTGCGGCAAGCGGCATCTTGGAAATCCTCTGTAAGGTCCCTATCAGCACCAATGTTGGTTCACTCATCTTTGTATTCATATTTTGTAAGTTCTTCAAATATCTCTAAATCTTCTGGCCTTACCCCTTCATTCAGTATCACCTCTGCATGACCTTTCTTGAAGTCTGTCATAATTGCCTGACCTTCTTTCAGTATCACGCCACCTACATACGTGCCTCGTTCATTCTCCATAAATGCCTCAGCATACTCCTCACCATATTTCTCCGTTACGCTCTGATAAGTTTTCTTTCCAGATGCCACGGCAGCCTCTTGGCTATCATTTACAGACAATGATCTTTCAGCAATATAATCGATCTTTCTTTTAGGCTTCAGCTTATCATAAGCCTCCTGACTTAAGCCGCCTTTTACCGCTGCATCCGCATCTCTGTCACGGTAAGCACGCGCCGTCGTATCTATTTCCGACGGGGGATTATCCACAAACGTGCGATACACCTTCACATCAATGGCAGGATGATATAACTCCGCTATTTCACGTT
>JAEEII010000055.1 GCA_016281295.1 Bacteroidales bacterium | reverse complement strand
TCGGCGACATGTCTTTCTTCATGAAAAAGACGAAGGCTGCACCGAGCATGGTTCCTAACAGAGGGATTAAAAGACCGATTGTGATACCCATAGAAATGTTGGCAAAAAGGTGACTACACAGCTACCATATCTCCGACAAAGATAGTTCCTTGTAAGTCGCACGTACCAGTTCGGCGATATAATCGCGGTCGTCCACGTCTTCAATGAGGAGTGACGGTGCAAAAGTACGAATAATTCAAGCTAATTCTGTACCTTTGTCGAAATGCACACTGAGATAACGATAATCGGAAGGCGAACAGCCTGTTTCGTGTTTGAAGTATCGGCAGAAAAAAGAATCCGTGGGGAAATTGAGGGCATCGGCAATCTCGTGTATGGTCATGTCTGTGGAGCAAAGTAGGGTTTTCGCTTCGATGATCACCCGTTGTTGAATATGCTCCATGGGCAGTTTTCCAGAGGCTTTCCGAACCAACCTTGAAAAGTGTTTTGGACTGATACAGAGCTTGTCTGCATAAAACTTGACCGATCGTTCACGGTTCGCATAGAGCTGCAAGTCGTCCAAAAAGCGTAGATAAACCTCCTCTTGGCGTGATTCGGACTTGGTGGGGAAGTCGTCTTCAAACGACATTTGAGAGAAGGACAGAAAAGAGGCTATGGATATTGAAATAAAACCTTTGATGATTTCTCCTTTCAGGGTTACGGGAGTATCGTTATAAATCGCTTTAATCTGGGCATACAGATTCAGGTAACGCTGTAATTGGCTTTCATCCAAGTGTAGGGAAAACGGAATGGAACGGTGCACCAGCCAGTTTCCCAACTCTTCGGCCAGACGATTGAAAATCCATCCCTCGTTAGATTCCGCAAAAGCCATGGAGATGGTTTTGAGATCTAGAGAGCAGCTGAGACTTTCTACAATGCATCCATATTGTACGATGAGAACATCACCTCTTGCCGCTGTCAGTTTCCTTTGGTTGACTATGGCACTGAGTTCGCCTTGTGTGCACACGATGGCTGAAGTGAAAGAGAGTTTGAAAGGGAACGGTAGCTGGCTAGGCAACGAAAAGTCATCAACGATATAAACAGATCCTTCAATAGACAAACTGTTTGCAATGAAATTGAACTGTTGAAGTTGGATTTGTGTGATGGAATTGCGTTTCATTTTATTGTCAAATTATCTCCAAAGATAGTTATTTATACCAGATTTTAGGTGTTTATATTTAAAAAAGCGAGTTTTTTGACATTAGTGGTGTGCAATTGGTAACATCCCTAAAACTTGGTCATAGTATTTTTGCATTCGAATAAAGACACTCTTAAACCATTAAAAATGACACCGACCTATATCATAACGGGTGCAAACGGGCATGTTGGTCAGGCCATTATTCGAAAACTCAGAAAAGAGAATTGCAAGATTCGGGGACTTCTTCTTCCTTCCGAGAACAATCAGGATATGGGCAACGTTACTTATTTCAAAGGAGACATAACCCATCCGGAATCCATGCGAGAGATTTTTACGGGAATCGATGCCAAAAGCACGGTGGTCATCCATGCGGCAGGGGTCATATCCATCGACGACGAAATCACTCACCTCCTATACAACGTCAATGTGAACGGTACCAAGAATGTCATCGAGGCTTGCCGGCATTATGGCATTAGCCGACTGGTGTATGTGAGTAGCGTTCATGCCATCGACGAGGGCGATGGGCTTCGTGTTATTAAAGAGGTGAAATCTTTTTCAAAAGACAAGGTCGTGGGTGCGTACGCCAAAACGAAGGCGGAGGCCACTCAGGCGGTGATGGATGCCGTCGCCAAGGGAATGGATGCTTTGGTGGTCCATCCATCGGGTATATTGGGGCCGGGCGACGATGGCAGGAATCACATCATCCAGTTGGTTCAATCCTATTTGAACGGCAAACTTATTGGCGGTGTCACTGGAGGATACGACTTCGTCGATGTGCGAGATGTGGCCGATGGCATTATCGCTGCTGCAAAAAAAGGGCGAAAAGGGGAGGGTTATATACTTTCCAACCGTTTCATTACCATCAAAGACTTGTTGAAATATATGCAAGTTGCCACAGACGGAAAGAAAAAACCATGTTTCCCTCTGGGTCTCGCAAAGGCCATGGCTCCGGTTTTTGAATGGATTGGAAAGGTCAAGAAAACAAGGCCGCTTTTCACCCGTTATTCTTTAAGGACCTTGGGCACTAACAGTCAGTTTTCCCATGACAAGGCGACAATGGAGTTGGGATATTCCCCCAGGGATATGATGGACACGGTGCGAGATACGATTGCATATTTGCTGTCGGGGAAATATGCCAACTAAAAAGCAAACGAGATCATTATTTATTGTTATTTTTGCCATAAAAACAATTGTTATGGAAGAACTCAAACGTCTCAACCTCTTTGCTGGATGCAGTGATGAAGCCTTAGAACGGCTGCTCGCCAAGCCATGTCGCCGCCATGAATATCCAGCTGGACGACGGATGCTCAACATTGGTGACCCATGTCGCTCATTGATGATCCTCATCGAAGGACAGGCCGAGGCACGGATGATGAGTGAGGAAGGGCGCGAGGTGCTTGTCGATTTGCTGAAAGCCCCGATGCTAATGGCACCGGCATTTCTTTTTTCATCTCAAAACACGGTGCCCGTTGAAGTCACGGCACTGACCAATTGTGCCGTCTGGTTCATCGACAAAGAGGCGTTTTTCGACTTCATGCGGGCCGAGCCCACGGTGCTTCGGGCTTTCCTTGAAGTGTTGTCGCAACGTGGCCATTTCCTCAGCAGCAAGATGCGCTCCTTTGCCGTCAAAGGCCTGCGCAACCGCGTCTTGGAATACCTCGAAAACAACGGCAACATCACTTCCGTGGCCGCCACCGCCCAACAACTCGGCGTGACCAGGCCCTCACTCAGCCGCGTGCTTTCTGAGATGGTGGGCGAAGGCCTTGTCACAAAAGAAGAGAAAGGCTATAAGAAGCGTTAAATCCCAAACCGCTTCAAATCCTCTTCAACCGTCCCAATCCCGCCAATGCCGAAGTTTTCGACCAAGACTTTGGCCACATTTGGTGAAAGGAAAGCAGGCAAGGTCGGGCCAAGGTGGATGTTCTTCACGCCGAGGCTGAGCAGGGCTAACAGAACGATGACAGCCTTCTGTTCGTACCAGGCGATGTTATAGGCGATGGGCAGTTGGTTTACATCATCCAAACCGAACACTTCCTTCAGTTTCAATGCGATGAGTGCCAGCGAGTAACTGTCGTTGCACTGGCCCGCATCCAGCACGCGCGGAATGCCATTGATGTCGCCCAAGCCAAGTTTATTGTACTTGTACTTGGCGCAACCTGCCGTGAGGATGACGCAATCCTTGGGCAAGGCATTGGCAAATTCGGTGTAATATTCGCGGCTCTTCATGCGACCGTCGCAGC
>JAEEII010000054.1 GCA_016281295.1 Bacteroidales bacterium | reverse complement strand
TTGTTCATAGATGAAAACTTTCTCATTGGGTTGGATAACGGAATCCGTCTGCATCCCGTCAAAAACATATTTTATCGGATTTGATGTATTGTTCAAGATGTAATAGTCATCAATGAAATATGGCTCATACACACATGAGTTTAGGCATAAGAGAACAATTGCCAATGCCATTGCAAATAATACCAATCTTTTCATAGTTCAATTATTTAATGGTTAATACTTCCTTTTATCAACTTCCGTCGTAATCCCGATAGCACGAATAACGAAATAAAAAACTTACTCCTTAATCCATTTTCCCGTTTCCACCAAGGTCCCTGAGCCTGTCGAAGGGCCGCCATCCAAAGTATAGACCCTCCAAACATAACTCCCCGCAGGCCATCCTTCAGCATTTATAGAAGTGACATTCTCCGTAATCTCTCGCCCATAAACCATCCTTCCACTCATATCATACACTTCCACCCGCGCATCCTTCAATCCCGTCCTGATATTCAGCACATCCTTCCCCGGATTAGGATAAGCGATGGCCACCTTCAGGCCGTTGGTGTGAGCCTCCTCGATGCCTACAAAAGCTTCGGCAGGGAACTTCGTTATACTACACTTGTAGTTGGTATAATTCAGGTCATAACTTGTAGTCAATAGAATTAGTCCGTCTTCTTTAGTGGAAACAACACTCAGTGCCATGTCGCACACATTGTCATTATGGGTTCCATAGAAAAGCGTTGATATGGTGTCAAATTCAGGTGTCAGCCGCTCTATCACCACCCATGAGTCATCATCGTAATACATCCCCACGTTCAATGCGTAAGCATGATAAAGGGAATTGTCGTCAAGCAGAGCAACACTTGAAAAAGTTGTAGGAATATCAAAGGTATTTCCTGTCGTTTTCCTTTCCACATAGCGGACAACGGGCGTGTTTTCCCCCGAACCATTGATGTCGTCATTGTATTCGTATAGGACACAACAATACTCGTCCTGCATTTCGATGACTGAACTTGTCAGATAGGTCCGCCCTTGGCGGTTGCGCACGGCATTGAAGTTCTGGAAAGTGATGTTGCCGCCAAATGGATGCACTGCAGACGTATGCCGGAAACACCGGCTGCGCACCAAATTGAAATCATAATCCAAATAAGCTAGGTTTTTTTGCCCGTCGCTGATTACATCGTAAATAAGCCCATAGTGCAAATACAGGCTGTCCGCTTTAACAATATGTTGACGCTGATAAACCAACTCTGGAACTACGCCATGACGGACATTCCCGCAATAGCTCACCCTATTCAGCAGGTTTCCATCGAAATCCAACCTGAAGAACACCGTGGAGTCGTATCCGCGAGACTCGTCACTGACATAGCTGACGGATTTGTAATAAGCACCTACAATGGTACCATCGTCATCGACGAAAGCGCTATAAATTAGTGCTTGACCGCTGTTATAGGGATAAAAAGGATTATTTGTGCTTCTCCATTCGAAGGTGTCTATCGGGATTTCAAACTCATGGCTTTCAGTAATGGAGAGGTCGTCGTTGAGTTTGTACAGGCCAAGAATGCAATGGTCGGTAATGGGCTCAAAGTTCACGATAGCACGAAATGCGAAGCATTCAACGAAGTTAAAGCACGCATAACGCTTCCCCCTCTCAGAGGGGGCCAGGGGGAGTCACTCCTTAATCCATTTCCCACTTTCCGCTTCGGTCACTGAGCCTGTCGAAGTGCCAGCCATCACCTTCCAAACATAAACTCCCGCAGCCCAATCCATTGCATCAATCGCTGTCATGTTCTCCGTGAGGGGTTAGCTGTGAACTTAACAACTACAGCAATCACCGCCAAAGCCGCCACACCGACCAAAACCCATATCCACCAATTAGAAGGCTTTTCCTCTTCAACAGCCCAAGTCTCTGGCTCAGGCTCAACATAATAAATGTACTTGCCCTCACGGATGAGTTGCAAGGTGTAGTCAAGAATGGTATCGTTCGGGCTTGATAATTCGTCTATCTTTAGTTTCACCTCATAATCAGGCAACACGCCGCGACCGTATGGGAAACGCTCGTTCATTATGGTGTCCATCACGGTCTGTATCAGCGGGAAATGAATGATATACTTTGAGTTAGGCAGCATAAGGTCCTCAAACTTGATGGCTTTCATCTGATGGTAAGTGGAACCTGTCTCGCGTCCGACGATAACGCCTCGGTTTTGGCTTTTCACCCATCCGGTGAAGGTCGCCGCAGCGGAAAACGAACGCTCGTTGGCGAACAGATAGACCTTGCCCTTATAGTTCACCACGGAATCGGGCTGAAGCCATTCGTCGGAGAGGTCGAGGATAAAACCGTCGCCGTCGGAAGTTGGCTCATATTTTGGGAACATCTCTTGGCCTTCGGCATGGTTGCTGCTGTAACGGAAAAAGTCGAAGTCGCCGCGCTTGTTCACCTTTCGGTAAATCTCTTGACGGAAAGGCTTTTGCGCAATGAAGGAATAGATTTCGGCCATCACTTCCACATTGCCGCCGCCATTGTTGCGTAAGTCGATAATCAAATTGGTGATACTGTCGTTGGCCATTTGCGCTACATGTTCCTTGATTTGTTCCACTTCCACTTGGTTCAGTTCAAAATCACGGATGCCCAAATAAGCCGTCGTGTCGGAAATCATGCGGAAATTGATGGGTTCCAGCAGGTTGGTGAGATACCAATTTTGCCAACTGGGCTTCCTTGGAAAACATTTTTGGGTTTTATAGCTTCCGCCTTTGAACAGTTTGGTCTCGCCGTCGGCAAACTCAATCAGCAAGTCATATTTCGGTTCGGGCTGGATGTAATAACAGTACCACAAACCAAGTTGGCAAAGGTCGTCAAATTCGGCATAGCTTTCCACGAAGCCATCGAAAAGATGATGATAGGGCTGGATGAGGGCTTTCATCGAGTCGCAGGAAATGCCGTTGACAGTCAGGATGCGCTTGCCATAGTAGGCTTTGTCGGCAAGACTTGTTCTTACCACAAGCATAGAGTCGCCTTGTATGCCGAAATCGATGGTGGAAAAACGGGGATTGTCATTAAGGACTGGATTCAACAATGCAGTGTGGCTGTCGCGGATGAGGCTGATGGTGGTGTTGAGGGCGGTTTCCAGTTCGGAGGTGCTCACCATTTCACCAAAGCCTTCTCGTTTAGAGGATGTAAATTGCTCAAATTCAGCCTCTGAAACATAGTCATACAAACCAGGGAAGCCTTCTTTCAAGGCATCAATGAAAATGTTGTAATCCTCGGTGGCTTCTTCCTTGGTAAAGGTGGTTTTCCGTTCCGTGTCGGGTTCTTGGAAGGTCGTTTTCAGACCAAAAGGCGACATCGGGTCAGCGGGAATCTTGTTTTTGGAAATACCAATGCAGATGCAGGGTTCCTTGATTTTTTTGTAATAATAACCTGTCGTTCCGATGACCTCGCCACGTTGCACTTTCTGTCCCGTCATGAACAAGGTTGTGGGGCGTAAGCCTGAAATGTAAATCATTGTCCCATCGGCGGTTTGTATTCCAACAGAAAGATTTATGAACTGCACGTCGCTTTCGCCCGCTTCCGCAAAATACAGCGAATCCTGACGGTAATCGGTGGGTGTTCTGTGGTAACTGGTGCTATAGTTCATGGCTGTTTGAAAGGAATAATTGAACCACGTAATGGTACCGTCCACAGGAGCCAAAATGTTGGTATTCAGCGGAGTCGCGATGATGAGGTCGTTCGCGTTTAGTTCATTTCCGATGTAGGATTGGGGCTTGTAAAGAATGTCCTCTCCCGCCTTTTTGCCTTTCACGGGCCACAGATAGTTTTCCTGCCCGAAAGCCTCGCCCCCGAAAACCATCAGCAGCAGCGCAAGCAGGAGGTAAAGTCTTGCAGTTTTCATATTGATATCTGTCTTATTTGTCCTATTAGTCCCGTCCCCCTCTCAGAGGGGGCAAGGGCAAGTCACTCCTTAATCCATTTCCCAGTTTCGGCTGCTGCTTCTTTCGTCCATCACGAGTACATCCTCATCGTTTACATAACACATGTTACGAGGCAGGAAGCTTTCATCAAACTGGATGATTTCCTCCAGCTCAGGTTGTTGGGCATGCATGGTTATAGATACCGTTATGAGTAAGAGCGCAACCAGCATGTATAGTTTCGTTTTTGTCATAGTATAGTAGTT
>JAEEII010000053.1 GCA_016281295.1 Bacteroidales bacterium | reverse complement strand
TCTTATGAACTTTGCAGCAAGTCTCTTACCGTAAACTTCCCTACCGGAACGCAAATCGGACCGGTAGATGAAACAACAAGCAAAGAGGTTACCTTCACACTCTTCGCCCTGCCGAACGACCTCGATCAGGTATCCATCACCGTCAACCTTACTGCTGACGGCCTGACGACATCGCGCAAACTCAAGTTGCAGCAAAAAGACAGCAACAGCGAGTTCCAATGGATTACATTCCCCGCCGGCCACAAGGCAAGGATAAAAGGACTTGCGGTGGACAAAGGCTCCAAATGGCAATTGCAAATCGACGATCAGGTACTGCCTTGGATTGCAGACGTACAGACCACTTCTTTCCGCAACCAGATTGGTATAACGGGGCGAACACCTGTCGGGGGATTCATTGAAACCACAGAAGTTAACGAACCGGGCGGGCCCATCAACTGGCCCCTTTACTATACACGCCTTACCGTGAATTGCAATGTTCCCGATCCCTGCATCGAGTTTACGTTCACTCCCACGGCACCGATAGGCGGTTATTGGAGATTGAGTCCTGAGGACGTAATCCCCGGATCACTCAACTACTTCAAAATCACGACCAGTGACTTAATCAACGGCGAGTCTGAACGGCTCCAGGGTCAGGTAATGGTCCAGCCGGTTACCATCTATATCCGGCCGACGGCTGAATACTTGGCCCTCGATCCGGCCCCGGTATACTCTATCATCATCCACTGCGATATGAGTCCTTCGGTCACGTTTGACCCGCTCTTCAGTGCTGACTCCGAGTTCCAGCGTCCTTATAGTGACGGACGGTTTGGTTACTATAAATTCGTAATTGCAAAATAGCGAGAACATGAAAAAGATTTCGATACTATCTTTCGCTATCCTGATCAGTATACTGACGGTCAACTCGTGTGTCCAACCGTTTGAACCAGGATTTCAAGAGGACAGCAGTACGCATCAGCTCGAACTGAAGGTCAGTTGCCTGTCCCCTGCCACCAAGGCGTTCGAGAACTATCCTGACGGGGAAAACGCCCTGAACGAGAATAGAATCGACCATGTCGACTGGTTCATTTTCCGCGACACGGTCGGGACAGATGCAATACCGTGGGCATCCGATCGTGTTGTATTCTCTGGTGACGATGAAATAGCAGACGGAACAACGGAATTTAAAGTCGCCAAAATGGGTATGGACAAGTATCTGGCCAGTTATTCGGACGGAAAAGGCTACGTTCTGGCAATTGCCAACTATCCCTCCGACGACCATAGCGTCTACCAAACCAATGACGGCGCCCCCTTGACATTCTCTCAAATACGAGAAATGCAGGTTGTTACGAGCGAGTTGGGAGCCCTTGCAAACGGCACGTTCACCGCTTTGAACGACTTTTTGATGACTTCCTATGCAACGCCCTTTACCTTGAGCGAAGGGACTACAGTCACCGTAAACGCAAAGCTCTCCCGGCTGGCGGCAAAAATATCTCTCAATATCAGCATCGTACCATATATCGATGAGATGAGGGCTCATGTGAGTGGCCTGGACACGAACTGGGTTGAATACATTCAAACCTGGTATCCCAATGTGGAAGGCATTCGTGCTTATATGACCTACGCCAACGAACGCACTAGCCTGACTCCCGTGACGGATCAAACCGACAAGGAGTTGATTGCAGACTATAACGATGATGACTTCTTCACCTACAATAGCCGTGGTTTCGTAATCGATCCTGTCACCACGACCGGCGATGGGACATCCATCGTGACAGGTTCTCCTTTTTACTCCTATCCAATGAAATGGGAGACGAGCGATCCTCATGCACCCTTTATCAAGATTATCCTCCAGTGGACGGGTTACAAAGAGCAGAGCGAATCTATTACTTCTTCTTTCATCTCGCATGAAACGGGTGGCACGCATACTGGAAACGATGTAAAAGTAACAGAACACGAGAAAAATGGAGAGTTGGTCACCAAGAGCCAGAACTTCTATTATAAAATATCAATCCCTTCTAAAGAGAATATTCTCCAAAGCAACGTTTGGACAAAGATCAGCCTTGATGTAGCTGTCCTTGGCGGTGTTGACGAGGACAATACCGTTAACGTAGTCGGACGATATTATGTCGTGGACTGGAACGATCCGCGCGTTGAAGGTGGTGGAGAGCTGACATCCGGTTGCTATTTCAATATTGTCGGCAACAGTTTTGACATGTATGGCAATACTCTCCAAATCCCTGTCTCGGCTAGCGGATCGATTAAAGTTACTGCGTTTGGGGCTGATAATAATAATCCTACGGCAACGTACCCGTTGGGAACCTCAACAAATACCGGATCCTTGACATATAGTACGACCTCATCAACAGGCACTAATTTCATGGTCACGCCTGCAGCGAACGCTACCTATGTACAGATAGACCACGAGGTTTTGCCCTTCAGCACTAATTTCTCGGCTAGTAACGGGAATGCGAAGGATGTCGCCAAAATTACTTACCAGTTCAGAGTTTCTCTGGTTGGGCATCCTGATCTCTACAAGGATATAACCGTAACGCAGTATCCGTCCATCTATATGATACGGCAAGAGTCAAGAGGTTATCCTTTTGTCAATTCTTATTATAATAACACTGCGTCCAACAATAACGATTATAACTTGGGGCCTATAAATAACGATGCAGGGTCACGAAGCTCTTACTTTACAATTGTTTCTATCTCTACTCTTTCCGGGCTTTCCAGTACTTACCCCGACTGGGTGATTGGCGATCCTAGAATTAAACTCAAAGATGTTTATATTACGCCGGCAACTGGACAACCTTATTACGTTGACAATAATAATGCGACGAACCAGTGGCTTCGGAATGATCTCGGTGAAGCACCGGATTATTTCGATAATTATATGGTCGGTAACAAGACAGCTAGTAATGTCATTGCACCCAAGTTTATGCTTGCATCCGGCTTCGGCTATCGATCTTCCTTGACCAATTCTAACTGGAAAAGCAATTCGGAGCGATGTGCCACCTATCAAGAAGACGGATATCCCGCTGGAAGATGGAGACTACCTACTGAAGCTGAGCTTCTTTTCTGTGCTACGCTTGCTTCACACTCCCTGATAGAATCCCCTTTCGTGAATAATACGAATTACTGGGCCACCTCAGGAAGATATCTTCCCTATAATGCCAACAACACGAACTGGTCTTTCACTCCTGGAGCCAATAATAGCCAATATCCTGTTCGCTGCGTCTATGATGTTTGGTACTGGGGCGATGAGCCGGTAGTAACCCCTGGTAACTACTCCGTTATGCTCCCCGAATAATGATATCAAACCGCGATAAATGATTGAGCCAATGAAAAAGTTCATCTATATTATTTGTGTCGCTCTTCTTGCGGCATCCTGTACGGATATGCTCGACGAGAGTCTGCGTGGCCGTGGTGCTATCAAGACTCAGGTATCCGAGTTTCCTGAAGGCGCGCGTTTGACGCTGGGTTTCAACGTGCCAATGCCCGTCCCTACCAAGGCTATGACGGAAACGCCGTCAATCCGCACGATTCATGTGTTTGTGTTCAGCAGCAGCGATGTCTCTTCCAACGGCGCTCTGCTTGAGGTTCAAAAGGCCGAATTGGGAGGCTTGGTTGACAAAAACGCCATTATGGACTATACCCAGACTTATGGCGAAAATGGAAATAACGGCCATATTAGTAATTTTGACGCCAATACAGTTCTTGCACGCTGGAGCGTTGACCTGATGATGGGCCGCGGCACTCGCCGCCTCCACTTCGTTGCGAACCTTCCGGAAGATTATCAGATACCCGAGGTTGGTACGGCTGAGTTTTCCGTACTCCGTTCCATTACCACGACTGGAGGGGAAGTCGCCTACTGGCAGATGGTCGAGGTGGAGAATGGTATTTTGGCTTATACCTATGACGGAACGGAGAACTACCAGTACGTCAACAGTAACGGTGTCTTAACCAGTAATGCCGTGTCTAACGTCCCGGGGTATGTTGCTGGTTCGTACTCTTCAGCAGAGGGTGGAAGTTACCAGTACAAACGAGCCAATGCTTCCGGAGAAATGACTACCTATGATGTCGGCAAGGGTGACTACATTACCACCGAGGGATTGAAGGTGCTGGATGGTGGTGGTTACTATGCTTCCCTGGATCTTTCACAATCTGTCAATTTGATTCCTTTGATCCGCAATTTTGCCCGTATCAAGGTTAAAACCAGATCATCCTCTAATTTCAGGATTAAGAAGGCTATTTTGATCAACACGCCGGAATCCGCGTTCGTTGCCCCTTTTGACGATGCGTCAAACCAGTTTGTTGCCGCCTATCGGAATGCCGGAACCACGAAACCTGAGCATACTACAATTCTGGCGACCGGATACCCGGCGACAATACCCGGAAACAGTATTGTCGATGGCCAACCAGATGAAGAAGCTGCTATCCCGGCCCTCCACAATTCTGACAATACTGTGGATTCGCTATACCTTTATATGTATGAGCGCGGAATCCCGTCGCGGAAGGCTACTGCGATGTTGGTTTATGGTACTCTGACTGGATATGGAGACCGGTGGCTAAAGATTGAAATCTCCGACACAAATGGATCTTTCTTTCCCATCTATCGCGATTTCACCTACGATGTAGAAATAAAGAGTATTACCGGTACTGAAGGCTATGAAGAAATGTCTGATGCCTTTGATAATCCAGCCATCGGCGATATCTCCAATTCTCCCGAAACGGCGACCCTTACTCGGATTGACGACGGAAATGGCTTGACACTTTGGGTCGAATATATCGACTATACCAGTACCAGCACAACTGGCGGTAATGTTCGATTGCTTTATAAATTCTATAAAGGGAACAATAATTATACGGAAGACAACGTTACTCTACGCATCGATCCTGTCACAGGTCGAACGCCTGCCATAAGTAGTACGAGTACGACGCTTACGGGGACCGCCTATAGTGGAACGGCTGATACCCCGGATGGTCAGGGCGGATGGTTCGTCGTTCAAGTACCACTTGCAGGAATGGACCAAGATGGTATTACGAAAGTTTCCACCCTTCATGTTGAAGGAAAGCTTGACGCAAAAACCATGTTCCGCGATGTCAGCTACAGTGTCCTGCCAAAACAGGATCTCACACTTTCCGCGACACCGCTCGCCAGTGAAAACGCCGGCGAGACGACCACGCTCTCCGTCACCCTGCCTCCGTATCTCGGATACTCCGTCTTCCCCTTGGCCCTGATGATCGAGGCAGAAGCGAACAATTTGAATCCAGGTGATTCTGAGAACCTTTCTGTCGAGAGCGGACCTTCACTCTTCAGCACGGGCAAGAATTCGTTCTACTTCCTGAAGACCATCAGCTATAGCGAATACCAAACTTCCCAGACATACACAGTCGATTTCAAGACAACGGTGAATGGCGAAGAAACGGCGCTCGGCACCAACGCGACCACAATCGCCGTCAAGGACAAAAATGGCTACTTCAATACTGGGACCTGTGGGGTGACAGTTCCGCCATACTTCAATTTCTCCAACAATGGCGTAACCACTGTCAATGCTACAGTAACCGAAGCCACATTCGATATACAAACCAATATGACCGGAAACTGGACGCTGACTCCAGGTAGCGGTGTGACTATTACGAATGTCGTAACTAAAGCCGGAGAATATATCGGATCTGGTAGTGCTACGGTTACCGTAACCTTCCCGGCAAATAATAGCGATACCGATGATAAGACATACACTGTCACAGCTAGTATGAACGGCATTGATGACCAGATTTTTACGATCTACCAATCGAAGAGACAGTTGAAAACGGCAACGGGTACGGCAGAATTTAGCAGCAGTGATTTCGCGGCTGGAAACAACATTTCGTCCACTAAAGATAATATTAAAGTTAGTTTCAGTCGTATTAGTAGTATTGATGCTAGAAATAATCGAATTGTATTAGACAAAAGCGGTACTTACACAGTTTCATTTACCCCGGATGCCACAAGCACTGTGATGAATTTAACTATTTCGAGTATCACAATAACATTTAGGAATAATAATTATAATCCTAGTTCGATTACCGGATTAACATATAGTCAGGGCACAACAGCTACTTATAGTGGCTCAACTACCGAGGGCATTTCAGCTACTCTTACAACTAGAACTGCAAGGAATGAGCAAGCCACTCACATTACGAGTATTGTGGTAGAATATTCTTATCAGTATTACGAATAATCTTACACTATCCGATGACTTTTCCAATATGAAAAAAGGGTGCTGCCACTGCGACAGCACCCTTTTCATTTTGGGTTGACTAGTTTGCCGACAGCCCGATCTCGGCGGCCTTCTGCTCCATGAGGGCGTAGGCGGCGTCGAATTCGTTGGGGATGATGCCGTCGAGGATGGCTTCCTTGACAGCCTCCTTGATGACACCGACCTGGCGGCAGGGCGGGATATGGTATTTCTCCATGATGAGCTCGCCCGTAATGGGG
>JAEEII010000052.1 GCA_016281295.1 Bacteroidales bacterium | reverse complement strand
TTGATTATGGTAGATATCCTGATACGCGACGGTGAGCAATGGAAAGCCATCGAGGTGAAGAGTTCGTTAAGGTTGAGTCCCACCTATTATCATGACGCCGCTTTACAATACTATGTATTGCACGGCTGTGGCGTACCCCTCTCCGACTTTCTCCTCATGCATCTGAACGGTGACTATGTCAAAGACGGCCCCATTGATGTCAGGGAGCTTTTTGTGCAAACCTCCGTCCTGTCATTCGCCCAAGAGAAAGAGTCATGGGTAGCCGCCAACGTGGAAAGGCTGAAAAACGTGGTAACGCTTCCCCATTCGCCTTTGGTCAACATCGGCACCCATTGCCATGACCCTTACACCTGCGATTTTTTAGGACATTGTTGGAAGATGGTTCCACGCGACAGTTTCCTATTCACCACGGCACTGCCTGATGAGGTGCTGTTCCAACATTACTTTGGCGGATATGGCACCAATGCTTTGATGCTCAAACAGGTAGGAGCTGACAGCGAGGAAGCCAAACAAATCGAAGCCTTGGAATCCGGTTCCTATTATATCGACTACAAGACCTTATTTGCCCTCACACCCAACCCCAAACCCCGCAACATCGCTTACCTCAACCTGTTGCTTGACCGACCTGCCGTGCCAGAACTTGACGGCACACGCCCCTATCAAGAGATGATTCTTGCCTTTGCCCTCACAGGGACATTGGAACCAGAAGGGCACACTGTTTGGGATTGTTTCGACGACCATCAACGTTGGCATGAAAGCATTCCTCTTCTAACCGAGAAGCTCTCCCAATACGAGTCGATTGTATGTTTCACCCCGATGGATATGATGAGTGCCCTCATGCGACATGAGATTGCCCAAAACCAAGCATTTGGCTATAAAGTCTTCAATCTTTATGAAGTACTCGGTCAAGCCCATTTGTTTCATCCCAGCCTGAAATACGGTTTTCAATTACAACATGTGGCCGAAGCATTGTTTCACGATGTCAAACTCTTTGAACACAGTAGGATACTTGTTGAAGCATCCTCGAAGGAGTCAACAAGTTATCAACAAGCAAGGGAGGATTTATTATTTGAGAATGAGATAGTTAAAAGAGTTTATCAACATTTTTTCAAATAAACTACTGTTAATAACTAATCCTGTTATCTGTCTCCCAAGGAAGAGATTAAATACTATTTTTGCCTTCGGAATTTTTCATTCTATTCACCATAAAACATCGAGATACAAATGCCAACAGATACACTTATCCGTCCGTTTACCAGTAACATGCAGCGGCGTACCGCTGTCACTCCAGAACAGCTTCTCGCCAATCAAGGGCGCATACCCCCTCAGGCCGTCGATTTGGAGGAGGTGGTTTTAGGTGCTTTGATGCTAGAGAAGGAAGCCGTCAATGAGGTCATCGACATCCTGACTCCTGAGGCTTTTTATAAGGAAGCCCATCAAAAGATCTTTAAGGCTATCAAGGACTTATTTGGAAAGTCAGAGCCGATTGATATTCTCACGGTCACCAACGAGTTGAAACAATCCGGTGAGCTGGAATCGGTGGGCGGTGCCTATTACATCTCCAAGCTGACCAACCGTGTGGTTTCCGCGGCCAACATCGAATACCATGCGCGCATCATCATGCAGAAGCACATCCAGCGTGAGCTCATCGTCATCTCGTCGGAGACCATCAACCAGGCTTTCGAGGACACCACCGACGTGTTCGACTTGCTTGACAACGCTGAGAACAAGCTCTTCCAGGTGAGTGAAAACAACCTTAGGAGAAGTTACAACTCCATGCAAGACTTGGTGAACAAGGCGATCACGGAGATCCAAAACGCGAAAAACAGCGACCAGAAGCTACGCGGTGTGCCTTCGGGTTACACCGAGCTGGACCGCATCACGCAAGGCTGGCAGAAGTCGGACCTCATCATTCTGGCTGCCCGTCCTTCGATGGGTAAGACCGCCTTCGCGTTGAACCTCGCCCGCAACGCGGCAGTAGAGTTCCACCGCCCCGTGGCTTTCTTCTCCCTTGAGATGTCGTCCGTGCAGTTAGTCACCCGTTTAATTTCCACCGAGACCTCTCTCACTGCCGACAAGCTACGCTCTGGAGATTTAGCGGAACATGAATGGCAACAGTTGAACACCAAGGTCACTCCGCTCATCGATGCGCCGATTTTCATCGACGACACCCCGCAGCTCTCCATCTTTGAGTTACGCGCCAAGTGCCGCCGTCTGAAACAACAGCACGACATCCAGATGATCTTCATCGACTACCTTCAGCTGATGACTGCCAAAACCGAACGTGGCGGCAACCGTGAACAAGAGATCTCCACCATCTCGCGTTCTCTCAAGAGCCTCGCCAAAGAGTTGGAGATTCCCGTCTTAGCCCTGTCACAGTTAAGCCGTAGCGTGGAGCAACGTCCAGGTTCCAAGAAGCCTATCCTCTCCGACCTTCGTGAGTCGGGTGCCATCGAACAAGATGCTGACATGGTCATGTTCATCTATCGTCCTGAATACTACAAAAACGAACAAGAGAACCCCGACCTGCCACAAGGCTTCACCTGCATTGACATTGCCAAGCACCGTAATGGCAAACTAGGTGAAGTCAACTTGAGGTTTGTGGGACAATACGCCAAATTCGAGGAGTTCGGACAAGACCGCCTCTCCTCCATCGATGAGATCTCCCTTGGGCCCAACCCCAACTTCAACAACAACACCATGATCATCGAATCCAAGATGAACGCGGAAGACCCCTTCGGGCCAGGCATCTCTGACGAGTATAATCCTCCGTTTTGAGGTTAAATTTGAGAATTGGCTGACAAACGACGGGCTGCCAAGATATAATCCCTTACGGGATCTCTAAGCTCTCCATACTTCATTCTCAATTCTCAATTTAAAAAAAAGTGTTATCTTTGCAGTCCCAAAAAGACTGAATTTAATATTAAATAATTGAATATGAAGAAATTAGCCGTTATTGCTTTCGGTGGCAATGCCCTTTTAAGAGGCGGACAAAGAGGAACGTACAGA
>JAEEII010000051.1 GCA_016281295.1 Bacteroidales bacterium | reverse complement strand
CTCAGCCGATCGCAAGCGTCGTCATCGATGTTGAAGACGACCCCGCCAAGATTGATTGTTACGGTCTTTTTCATATTACGTTTTTATCTATTCGTTGGATTTTTACCCCCCTGCCCTGCGGGCATCCCCCCCCTAAAGGGGGGAATTGGGGCTTTTTCGTACCATCATTCTACATTCTACATTCTACATTCTACATTCTTCATTCTACATTCTTCATTCTACATTCTTCATTCTACATTCTTCATTCAGCATTCATAATTCAGCATTCAGCATTCAGCATTCTTCAGATGTTCCACCGCATCCCTCAGCTCCTCCCATCCGGATTCCAGTTCGGCGAGGAATGATTTGCCGGCTTCGGTAAGCTCGTAATACTTGCGCGGAGGGCCGGAGACAGACTCCTGCCATTCGTATTGTAGTATCCCATTGTTCTTCAGGCGCGAAAGAAGCGGATAAAGCGTGCCTTCCACCACAATCATCTTCGCCTCCTTCAGCTCGCTGATAATATCTGAAACATACGCAGGCTTTTTATTGATAATCAAAAGGATGCAGTATTCCAAATATCCCTTCCGCATCTGAGATTTCACATTTTCCGCATTGATGTTCATCGTTTTCTGCTTTAAAATTTCACGCGGCAAAGATACAAAATTTTTAGTACCTTGTATCGCAAAGTACTATTTTTTTCGATTTTTTTTCAGGCTATATTTTCAAACTTATCGGACTGCATTTTTTTTTATTTTTGCAGTTTCAAAATTAAGAAAAAATTCTTAAAATTAAATTGTAACAATATGAAGAAATTAAGTTTACTTATGTTATTGGCAGTGTTCTCCTTTTGCGGGCTGAACGCGCAAACCGTTGTCCTCAGCGAGGATTTCTCCGCCATCACGGACAGCAGCAGTTCCACTATCACAAACCGTTTGGACGAGTTTACGCAAGTTCCCGGCTGGACTGGTGACTGGGTCTATCCGAGTAACGGGAAGGTGAAGATCGGCAAATCCTCCGCTGCAGGCTTTATCCAAACCCCTGCGCTTGACCTCTCCGGCAACAACGGTCAATTTGTGGTCACTTTCGATGCGAAAGCATGGAATGGTGATGCTACCAGCCTTTTCGTGGAAGTCAACGACATTCCTTACACAGTGGAAGGGCTTAGCACCTCGGCTTTCCAGACTTTTTCCGTACCGCTCTCGGGCGGCACCTCAGCCACCACCATCAAGTTCCAAGGTTTCCAGGACAACCGCGGCCGTTTCTTCCTCGACAATGTGTTGATTACCTCTCAACCGATGGGTCCCGACACCATCGGACCGTTCGTGGCCCACGTAACCCCGTCGGAGAACTCTTTGGCAGTCACTTTCAACGAGATTCTTGACCAATCCACAGCACAGAATGTCACCAACTACTCGATTAACAACGGCATTTCCGTTACCGCTGCTACACTGAACGGCAGCGTGGTCACTTTGACTGTCTCCCCTGCCCTCACCGAAGGTAGCGACTACACTTTGATTGTCAACAATGTGGCTGATGCGAATGGCAACGTGATGTCACCCGACACCGTCACATTCACATACGGTGTCTCTTCTGAATTCCAAGTGGCCAATATTGCTGAACTGCGTTCCAAATTGGATTACACGGATGTGACTGCCAACCAATCTTCCAACGTCGAGTACAAACTCACCGGTGAGGTCGTTGTCACTGCCGTGGCCGCTTATAACAACCAGAAAGTGCTGCAAGATGCCAGCGGCGCCATCTTGGTTTACGACCCCAACAACAACCTCGGTGCCCTTGAAGTCGGCGACAAAGTGAAAGACCTTTACGGCACCCTGACCAACTACTACGGATTCTTAGAGTTCAAACCCACGCAACCTTACGGTTCACTGGTTTCCATCTATCAGGATGTCACCCCGTTGACCATTACTCTGCCGCAACTTAACGATCAGAACTTCATGATTCAGCATCAGGCAGAGCTTATCCAACTGAACAATGTGACATTCAACACCCCGGGGTCTTTCGCCGTTCTTAACACGTACGAAATCACTCAAGACGGCGTCACTGCAAGTGCCGTTTATCCCTATTTCCAAGACGCTAACACCATCGGAGCCGACATTCCCACGGGTGCCGTCAACATCACCGGCTTCAACTTCTCCACCAGCAAAATCGGCAGCACCTACCTCGACTACCGCTATTACATCGTGCCTCGCAGCATGAACGATTTCACCACCGGCCTCCCGCAATATCTCACGGAAAACGACCTCAACATCTACCCGAACCCCGTCAGCGACAAACTCTCCGTTTCGTTGCGCACCAACAACCTCCAAGTGACAAGCATGTCCGTGTTTGACATTAACGGCAAACTCATCAACACGCAAGCCGTCTGTGACAACCAAATCGAGATGAACACGCAAAGCCTCGCCGCCGGCAACTACTTCCTGCGCCTGAGCGACGGAAAGAACTGCGTGACGACGAAATTCGTGAAACGATAGACTTGAGACTTAAGACCATAAAAAAGGCGTAGGTTGTTTGAAACAGCCTACGCCTTTTTTCATCGT
>JAEEII010000050.1 GCA_016281295.1 Bacteroidales bacterium | reverse complement strand
GGCCGAATATTTCCAGAAATGCGTGTTCGACAATATCGAGGATTTCATGATTGACTAAAAAACTTAATGTTTCCGTAAATTTCAATTCTGGGCCCCCATCCACCCCCCTATGTATATATATTCACCTCCCTCCCCCTTTAAAGGGGGGGAGGTTAGAATATTATACATGGGGTGAGGGGTGACCCTTGAATTGGGTCGAATTAAGTGAAGTTTACTCAATGTTGCAGGGGTACAAAGCCAAAGTTGAGTTTTTTTACTCAACCTTTTGTCATCCATTCTTTGCAAATACGCGAAGACCGATGTCTTTTCGACAAAAATCAGGACAAATATTTGCAAGTCTCACCAAAAATCACTATCTTTGTAAATTGAAATAACAAGTAAAATCGCGCAGATTCATGCAGGACAACAAGCAAAAGATAGCAGCCAGGGCTTTTGCCGAGAAGTGGAAGGGCCATGGATATGAGAAGGGCGAGAGTCAGACTTATTGGCTCGAACTCCTTCATGACGTGCTCGGTGTGGAACGACCGGGCGACATCATCACTTTCGAGAGTCAGGTGAAGTTGGTGCACACCTCGTTCATCGACGCTTACATTGCGCCCACCAAGGTGCTGGTGGAGCAGAAATCCATCGACATCGATCTGCGTCGTCCCATCCAACAATCAGATGGCACACAGCTCACGCCTTTCCAGCAAGCCAAGCGCTATGCTGCCGAGATGCCCTACTCAAAGCGTCCGCGTTGGGTGGTGACTTGCAATTTCCGTTCGATGCTTATCTACGACATGGAGCAGCCCAACGGAGAACCCGAAGAACTGTTGCTTGAGAACCTTGAGCGCGAAGCCTATCGCCTGCAGTTCCTCGTCGATCAGAAGAGTGAGCATATTCGTCGCGAGATGCAGGTGTCGATGCAGGCAGGTGAGATTGTGGGCAGGATTTATGACGCGCTGCTTCGCCAATATGACGATCTATCGGCACAGGCCTTGCGCTGGCTCAACATCCTCTGCGTGCGCATCGTCTTCTGCCTCTATGCCGAGGATGCAGGTATCTTCCGTCGCAATCAGTTCCATGATTACTTGGTAACCTACGAGGCGAAGGATATGCGACGTGCATTGTTTGCTCTTTTCGAAACGCTCAACACTCCAACCGAACGTCGTTCACGTTACTTGCAGGACGAACTAAAAGCCTTCCCCTATACCAATGGTGGCCTCTTCACCGAAGAGATTGAGATTCCGCAGTTCACTGAAGAGCTGCGCGAAACTCTGTTGAAGAACGCTTCGCTCGACTTCGACTGGAGTGAAATCTCGCCCACTATCTTTGGTGCAGTATTCGAATCGACACTCAATCCCGAGACGCGTCGCTCGGGAGGTATGCACTACACTTCCATCGAAAACATCCATAAGGTTATCGACCCGCTTTTCCTCGACGATCTGCGCCACGAATACGAAGCTGCACTCGAAGAAAAGGTCGAGAAGCTGCGTGTTCGTCGTTTGGATGCCTTGCAGGACAAGCTCGCCTCGTTGACCTTCTTCGACCCTGCTTGCGGTTCGGGCAACTTCCTCACCGAAACCTATCTGAGTCTGCGCCGATTGGAGAATGACATCATTCGCGAACGTCATCACGGACAGATGATGTTGGGTGAATTCAGCAACCCCATCAAGGTTAGCATCAATCAGTTCTACGGCATCGAAATCAATGATTTTGCTGTTACCGTCGCCACCACAGCGCTTTGGATCAGCGAAGCACAGATGCTATCAGCTACCGAACGCATCATTCACCAGGACATCGACTTCCTGCCCCTCAAAACCTACTCGAACATTGTCGAAGGCAACGCGCTCCGCATCGATTGGGAAAGTGTTGTACCCAAGGATCGCTTAAACTATATCATGGGTAATCCTCCTTTTGTGGGGTATGCCTATCAATCAGCAGAACAGAAAAAAGATCTTAAAGAAGTATGTCCAGAATGTGGTAATAATATAGATTACGTAGCAGGATGGTACTATAAGGCAGCACATTTGATGTCTGGCTCTAATATTCATGCGGCTTTAGTATCAACTAATTCCATTACACAAGGCGAACAAGTTACCTCTATTTGGAAGAATCTTATAGAAAAATATAACATCTGTATCGACTTTGCATATAGGACATTTCGCTGGGATAGTGAAGCATCAATAAAGGCACATGTTCATTGTGTTATTATTGGATTCAGCAATAATGATAGTCAGCCTAAAGCAAAGAAACAAATTTTTGAAGGTGATAGAGCGATTGAGGCAATTAGTATTAGTCCCTATCTATTAAACTCTCCGAACGTATTTATTGAGAGGAGGGCTGAACCTATCAATGATGTATCACCCTTTGTGAGAGGGTGTCAGCCAACAGACGATGGAAACTTTATTCTTACCGAAGAAGAAAAAGGCGAATTGCTGAGAGAGGAACCAAGAGCTGAACAATTCATTCGTCCGTTTATGATGGGCAAGGATTTTATCCAAAGAAAACCGAGATATTGTCTTTGGTTACAAGGTGCAAATCCTTCGGAACTGCGAAAGTGTCCTCATGTGTTGAAACGAGTAGAAAAGGTTCGGGAATTTCGCCTAAAGAGTACCAAGGCAGCAACTCGCGCAAAAGCAGATACACCTACACTGTTTGATGAAATACGTGAACCACAAAGCGACTATATTGG
>JAEEII010000049.1 GCA_016281295.1 Bacteroidales bacterium | reverse complement strand
TAAAGTTGAACAAAACAAAGAGGAAGCATTCAAGTGGTATAGGAAATCGGCAGAGCAAGGCCGTGCCCTATCGCAGTATATGCTGGGTGAGTTTTACACTAAAGGAGAGGGCGTGGCACAAAACGATCAAGAAGCGGTGAAATGGTATCGGAAATCGGCTCGGCAAACCGATAAAGATCCTTGGCGTATGATACCTAAAGACGCATGGCGTGCATGCAAAAGACTGGGATTGCGTTATCATGAAGGCAAAGGCGTGAAGCAAAGCGACGTGATAGCAGCCAGATGGTACGAGAAGGCAGGACGCATCCTTTTGACCCTCCCTGAAACAGGTGCTGAATTGCGCGATATTGCAGATGGCTATTTCTTCGGAGATGGGATCAGCCAAAACTATCAACAAGCCGTTAAATGGTATAAGAAGGCAGCGCAATTTGGGAATCTTTATGCGATGAGACAACTCGCTGAATTGTATGAACAGGGTGTGGTTGTAAAGCAGGACTATAAAGAAGCTTATAAGTGGTATGCCCAACTTGCTAGTCGAGGTGAAATCGACGCATATTACAAAACAGGTCTTTTCTATCTCGAAGGCAAAGGCGTGAAACCAAACAATAAGACGGCCATAGCCAGGATTAGGAAAGCCGCTTCGTTGGGTTCTAAGGAAGCCGAGAAAAAACTGTTTGAACTTGGTGATAATCAGTAGCGATCCTCCCCAGCGCCTCCTTCACGATCTTTCGGGGACAACCGATGTTCATGCGGACAAACCCTTCGCCGCCTTGACCGTAAGCGGCACCGTTGCTTAACACGAGCCCAACTTCGTCAGTGAAAAAACGCATGAGTTGCTCTTGAGATAGGCCTAGGGCACGGCAGTCCAACCAAACCAGGAAGGAAGCTTGGGGCGCAATGGCCCTGATGCCCAAGTCGTTCGTGGAGAAGAAATCGAGGACCTCCTGGATGTTGCCTTGAAGGTAATCCCGAAGAGCTAAAAGCCATGGCGCCCCCTGGGTATAGGCGGCGATGGTCGCTACCAGGCTGGGAATGGGAGCCTCGTCGAGTTTCAGGTCTTCAAGATGCTTCAGATAGGGTTCCCGTAACGCTTTGTTGGGAATGACGCAATAAGCGGTCGGCGAGAGTCCTGCCAAGTTGAAAGACTTGCTGGGACTGGCGAAGACCATGCCGACAGCAGCTGCATCCTCGCTGACATTGCAAAACGGGAGGTGTTGTTGACCCGGAAGTGTGAGGTCGGCGTGAATCTCGTCGGAGATGACGAGCACACCTTTTTGACGGCAGAGTGTGGCGATCCGCTCCAGTGAATCATGGTCCCAGACGATGCCAACTGGGTTGTGTGGATTGCAAAGGACAAGAACCTTGGCATCGGTAGCGGAGAGGATCTTCTCTAATCCATTGAAATCCATTTGGTAATGTTCACCGTCGAAAAGCAGGGGGTTGTCGATGACCTTGCGCCCCAGCCTTTCGGCATACAGTCGGAAGAGGTTGTAAACGGGAGGCATGACGACGATGCTGTCACCAGGTTCGGTAAAGGTGAGATAGGCTTGGTTGATGGAAGTGATGACGCCAGGGCAATAGGCGACCCATTCTTTTTCGACCTGCCATCGGTGCATCTCTTGTTCCCAGTCGAGGATGCTTTGATAAAACGCCTCGGGAGTCAAGGTGTAGCCCAGCACATCCTTGACCAACCGTTCTTTCAAAGCTGCTGACACCGCTGGTGCCGTCCGAAAATCCATGTCGGCAATCCACATCGGGAGCTGCCCTTCAGAAGCCCTTCCATATTTGATGCTCCAGGTTCCTGACCGGTCAACCATTTCGTCGAAGTCCCACCCTCCAAGGATCGGTTTTTCAGGGGTGCCAAGACGGTTGCATCCTGTCACCAAACTTCCGGCAGCGGGAAGCAAGGTCATGGCACAAGCTGCTGCCGAAACGCCTTTGATAAATTCTCGTCTTTTCATGCGATTAAATGTTGGGACAAAGGTAGTCAAAATCTATTATGTTGCTTAAATGAGGAGAAAGCAAACTCGCCATTGGAACAAAAATCAATAAGGTAGTGTCACCTTATATGTTTGTTCCACCATATCCAGGCAGTCCACCAGGATCACCCCCGCCACCTCGCAGATTTCCTTCACCCTTGTATGTCCGACAATCTGTTTGATGGATGTCCCGTCGTAAAGGTTGTCCAGGCACAGTGATTCGGGTCGCACCCAGAGCGGCGAATGGCGTGGATCGTTGCCGGAGTAGTCGTACCCGTTTGAGTTGGGGCTAAAGGTGAAAGGCCGCTTATCCTTCTTCCACAAGCGGTTGATGGCTTTGGCCATGTTGGCCGGGCGGATGCTCCTTACCTCTGGCAGGTAGGTTTCTTTCCATTCCTTAGTTACCCCGGCGTGGGTGAGCAGGTAACCGTCGCATATAGCGTAAGCGACACCGTGGAACAGCCATTCCGAGGCGGCGAACAGCTGCTGTATCCAGAAAGCGTTTTCTTCGTCGTAGCGGTTGTTGCGTTCGGAGATGCCGGGAAGATAGTCCATGTCGTGGTTGCCGTACAGGAGCACCGTGTTTTTCCTGTGCTTCCTTTTGTATTCGACAATCTCCATGAAGTTTCGCTCCAGTTCCTCAACGGTGAAGTCTTGATAAGGATCGAAGTAGTCTCCGACGAAGATGTTGATGCAGTCCTCATCAACGAGACGTTTCCAAGAGTCTTGTCCGTGGATGTCACCGATGATGTTGTAGGTGGGCATGGGTTGATTTGCTATTGTTGATGGCAAATATAGCGGTTTATTATAACGATAAGAAGCTGATTCCTCCCTTCTCCCCAACAACATACATCGCGGATTTCAATACACCGTCTTTGTTGGTCAAGTTATCGACATAAAGAGGTTTGCCCATCATGAAGTGCTTGCACAAAAAGGTGTCGCCGACCTGCCACTTTGAGTTTTCCGTTTCGGTGATTTCAAACTTTTGATTTCCAAGATATTTCAAGGTGCTTTTTCGGTTGGGCTGCCAGGCGATTTGAAAGGTGTCGCCAATACTCAAATCCTCTGCGTTGATTTCCTCGCCTTTGAAATCCCCCGATCCGCCGCCTTCCAATAGATGTAGGTGTTCAAGGTAGGCGTTCCAGTTTTCATAATCCAAATATCTTGACAGGACATCCAAGGTGTAAAGCCGGATGAAAGATTCCTCGTTCGTTCTGTCATATCCGAACAGCCGTTTCAGGGTTTTGGCGTTGATGGCTGACTGCGGCAGTTTCATTTTTATGTTTTGTTCGAGCAGGTCAAAATCACCTGGCGACAAAGTTTTATCTTGAAAACCAGCAAGTTCTCTAATGTCATTGCGAAGGTTTTCAAGTTCTTTTGTGCTTCTTGAAACGGAAGTTTTTGTCATGATTGAGGTTTGGCTTAGGTTGGCAAAAGTACGATAATCTATCGGATAAGGCAGAAAATTTCTACCTTTGCATCAATTATTGGCCGTCAATGGAAGAAAGTTTCACATCGGGTTCGTTCGGAAAAATGGAGGATAGCTATTCCAAGTTCCATGATTATCAGCGGATGCCATATCAAGGGGCAGGCTATAGTGTGTTATTTACCGTGCTCAGAGGGGAGCGCAAACTGTTTCTGAAAGCCTTGAACCAGAAGCAGGGAGCCTCGTCGGAGAACCTTGCGAGGTTGCAGCGTGAATACAGGATCCTTGAACAACTGTATGGAAATGAGCATATTGTAAGGAGTATTGATTGGCGTGAGGATTCCGAAGTCGGGCCGTGTATTGTCATGGAGTACATTGATGGCGAGACGCTGACTGACTACCTGAAAACCAATCTCTCAAACAAAGAGAAGAAACGCATTCTCAATGAATTGCTTGATGCTTTAGATTTTATCCACAAGCGCCAAATTGTACACAACGATTTGAAGCCCGAAAACATTCTCATTACCCGTAACGGGCACAATGTCAAGTTGATTGATTTCGGTTACGCCGATGGTGATTCCAATATTGACAAAGCCACTGGCGGGACAAAGGCCTATGCTTCTCCAGAGTTGGTTCGTCAGGAAACAACAGATGTCACGAGCGACATCTATTCCTTGGGTTTCATTATCAAGGCGTTGTTCCCCCATCGTTACGGTTCGGTTGTCCGCAAATGCCAGTCCCAAGAAACCGAGAAAAGGTATCAACGGGTTTCGGAAGTGGGCAAGGCTGTTGGCTGGCGTGACCAGGTGATATGGCTGGCGTTGGCGGCTTTGGTTGTTGCTTTGGCTGTATGGGTTTGGCCTCGCCAAGAGAGAAAAACGGAACAGACCATACAGGCTGAAGCCCAGCCGCAGCTGAATTTGGATTCCATTCATCAGGTCTATCAGTCGTTGTATGACCAGTGCGAGAATGCCATAACGACCGGCATAGCCGACAGCAGTTTGAAATACAATGAATTCGCCAAGTTTCATCTTTACGATTTCTCCAATGGGATGACGACGAAATACCTTGAAATGATGCCCGAAGATGATGACTTGCAACGCATTTTTGTCAACGACTACATTACTGAATACGGAAGGTTATTTGCTAAACTTGAAGGTTTGTGCGCTCCTCTGCCATCGTTTTATGAGGTAGTGAAGGACGATGCTTTTTTGCGTGAGTTGGAGGCAGCGTATAAGGCTGGGCTTGACAAGCAAATGGAAAACCTTCAACGGCTGAATGAGATGTCCAGTCAAAAATTCAAGAAAAACTGATTTTTTGTCCTCTATTCCTATCATTAGAAAGTACCGAAAAGTACCAACCGGGGTATTCCCAAAACCTTTACTTTTGCGGCGAAACAAACTATAATTACAACCATGGAAAAATCAGAACACTATTTCATCAACAAGTATCTCTTCAGGAACAAATACGGTGTGTGGTTTGGCAACCCGGCGTTTGACGAAGAGCAAGTAAAGGCCGCAGTGGAAACAGAAATACTACCAGCTGCATTGCAAGGAAACAGAGGAGCCGTGCAGTGTTTACTGACAATGAATGGCGATGCAGTGGATGAAGCGTTTGAAAAGATACAAGATCAAATTGAAAAGTTGGCTGAAGAGGGCGATCTGCACTGCCAGCTTTATATCGCAAACGAGTTGAGTGGCTTTTATGATGAATGGGGCATATTGAACGAAGAGCATGACAACGGAAGGATGCTGGTAAGGTATTTAAAGAACGTGGCAGAGAACTATGATGTTGGGGTAGAAAAAGAGAGAGCCAGGGTTTTGTTGTGGTTGGCTTTCAGTAACGGGCATGGGGTGAAGATAGACCGTGAGGAGGCTGCCAAATGGTTTGATTACAGCATAGATCATTTTCAGGCGTTTTTGAATCGTCTTGTTCGAGAAGGAAGCGATCGTTCGGTAGTTTCATAAAGATATACAACGACTCGAAATCTGTAATAAAGACCTTCCTTTGTGGGAGGCCTTTTTTATCGGTTGAAATGGAACACCTTAGGAAAACTGATTTTTTCTTCTCTTCTAATAAGTACCGAAAAGTACCAACATTAGTATTGCAAAATCCACTACTTTTGTAACGGGAAAAGCAGTGCCGGTTTTTTTGGAGCAAAGTCTCTTTTTTTTCATTGCGGAATGAGATAATGAGTTTATTGCAATCAGAAAATCTCGGTAGCGATACTACCTGCTTGAAAGTGAGAATCTCGCAAATTTGAACGAAACAAGGCAGGACGGATGCGCTGTGTGCCCATAAAGCACGCACTGCTTTCCTTATCTTTGTTTCGGGCATGCGAGAGCCTTCACTTCAAGATAGGATTGGGGTGCGGGCTTTTTTTGTCTATTCCCCAGCGCGAACGATACAGCGGAAGCCGAAAAGCTGAGAGAGAGTAGGCGAAATAAAAAGTTGCGCCCGGCACGAAATTAGGGCATAAGGCAATGGCTTGGGATTCAAGATACTTTGAAGTCGGAGTGGCTAAGATTGTAAACGGTAATGTTCAACTTCTGCTGCCCCATGGTTATTATGAGACCGTTTATGTCGGCAATGCCGTGGCCGCCAGATGGCAAGGCGATTATTTGATTGTCGAATTGTCGAATGGACAGATTCGCAAGTATGACAGCAAGAGCAGTTATACGTATCTATCCAGATGATTAAAACAGCGGAAGCCGAAAAGCTTTTAGAGTAGGCGAAGAATTGGAAGTTGCGCCCGACACGTATTTAGGGCTATTATTATGAAAATATTAGGAGGTATTATTGGCTTTGCAGCCTTGTTTGCCGGAGGCTTTTTTATTGTCAAACTTGACATGCCTGTTCTTGGAAGCATTGTTGCGGTTCTTGGATTAATCATCGGAGGCAAACTAATAAAGAATTAAATAATTAGCGGATGCCGAAAAGTTCTTAGAGTAGGCAAAACACAAGAAGTTGCGCACGACACGAATAAAGTGTATTGAACAATGGGTTTATTAGACTTCTTGTTTGGGGGTGTTTTTGAATGAGGTAATGATTCGGATTCTTATTATGATGACGAATCAAGAGACCGATATGAGTATCGAGAACCATTGAATAATTACGGATGTAGTAAATGCGGAACGGTTGTTCAATCGAGCTACTCACCCGTTATTCCTGGCTGTCCTTGTGGCGGGGATCATCATTGGTGCGACATTTCGGAAGTTGGCCCCGAACCCTATCAATGCTCTCGATGTGGAATGGTAGTATACAGTAGCCATTATCCAAGATACTGTGTTTGCCGATTTGGAGGTGACCATCATTGGGTTAAACTTGTGTAATATGCACAATGGTTTGACATGCTTCGCACTTACACCGCATCCCGAATCTCAGAAGGCAACGTCCTGTTTCCGCCGACCATCATTTTCGATGATAACGGCGTGACGGTGCATTGCCCTTTCATTTTCAGCGGCAAATCGACTTACATTCCGTATAATTGTATCTCGTCGGTGCATATCGAAACACCTATCATCGGTTTCTCCACCATATCATTCTATGCTTTCGGGACACAGGTTTCCATTCATGGTTTCCTGAAATCGGAAGCCATTCAAATGCGACAAATTATCATTGCTCACCAAAGATAAAAACATACGCCATGAAGTCTGCCGAAACGGTTCTTGTTTATCAAAGCGAATTGGACTATCTTTCGCGGTGCATCCTGGACTATCCGCATATTGAGACTGGCGGACAGCTGTTCGGCTATTGGACTTCGGCAGGTGTTCCCGTGGTGTTGTACGCCATTGGCCCTGGCGATAACGCCAACCATCAGCCCACATTCTTCAACCAAGACCTTGACTATCTTGAAACGGTGGGCTGCATCCTCGTTCATGAATTCGGACTACAGCATATCGGTGAATGGCATTCCCATCATCAGCTGGGTTTGGCACATCCCAGCGGCCACGATGCCAGTACGATATATGACAACATGATTCGCCATGAATTGCGTTGGTTCTTGCTTTGTATCGGGAACTGCACCAACACGACATCGACCATCAATGCCTTTAATTTCATTGAGAGCACTCCCCGTTACCAAGAATCCCAATGGGAAGTGCTGCCTATGGAAAGCCCTTTCCGAAGGTTGATTGACCGGCGCTTGAAGGGGTTATTGAGGCATCCTTGCACCAAAACTCCTGTGTTGGTCGGTATGAAATACAAATCCACGGTCGTTCATGGAGTGAAACAGCAATACCCCGAGGGCTATTGGATGAACGACAAGAACAACAACAGGGTGTTGAAGCAAATGCTTGATTTTGCCCAAACACGACATGAGGATGCGGAGTGTAAGGTTTCATTGGATGAAAACGGCTTCATCCATATTCTTGTGAAGGATGAAGAAGGAGCGACGATGACCGACATATTATTTCCGATGGGATTTCCCGAAAGGCATCCTCTGATTACCTTTGAAGCAAAAGGTCTGTGCGCCTCTGGATTGGGTTGGCAACCCTTCGACAGATTACCAGAACAATCATTTTTTGAATACTATAAACTACATGAGTTATGATGAAAAACAGTAGATACAAAGCCGAACAAGAAGTGTTGGAAGCCAAGCTGCCTTCCAACATCTATCGTTTTATGGATATGAACACGTCAAAGCCATATTTGGTGATGGCTGGCCGTACCAACAGCGGAAACATCTATACTTTGAGGATTGAGCTGAACGCGTTTCCTGAAAGTGTTCCCAAGGTGTTTGTCACCAAGATGTTGTATGATAAATTTGGACTTCCTTTGGATACGCCGGATGCGGCCATGCACGTGTTGCGAAGCGAGAACGGTTGCACCCAGATCTGCCATTACGGCAGTTCATCGTGGACGAACAGGGTCTCCTTGTATAAGGTGTATATCAAATGCCGTTTATGGCTTGAAATGTACGAGGTGCATTTGTGCACGGGAGAACCTATCGATTATTATTTGATACATCAACGTTAATCTAAAAGCTTGACACCATGAATGACAATGATTTGTTCGATTTGGTCTATAATGGAAGAACAGGCGATTTCGAGTATTCTTGTGCTAAAGATAAGGGTGGGAATGATAGTTTGACGGATTCTTTGTTTCCAACACCTCCGCAGAGTTTGGAGGAATTGATAGGAGGTGTCGCAAATGAAATTGCAAGAAGATATAATGAAAAAAAGGAAGAGGCATTAGACACTATTCGTTTCTATGAACGCATTGGTTTACATTTAACAGAAGAAGAAAAAATAGAACTATTTAAAGAGATAATAACCAGATAATAAATTAGTTATGAGCGAAGAGAAAACAAACAAAATCGCCAAAGTCGTAAAAGACACGCAAAGCGGAAACACCATTACAGACCTGGTTTTCAATCCCATGACCGGCGAGTTTGAAGAAGCCCCCATGGGTATCACTCACGGTGCAGGTGAGGTGGTGACCGACATGACCAAAGACGGATTCGCATGATTGTCTATCTTTCACAAGAGGAGTTGGATGCTTTTGCCAGTGGTGAAGCAGAAGCTCAATGTGGCTATGCCTACGAATGGGAAGGAGAGGGCGTGGTACATCTCCATACTCAGCCTTTGGCACATGCCTTCGGTAGGGTTTCAAAGTGCTTTTTCTCAAAGGCCGCCCCAATTGTATCATTTTTGAATGATATTCTTTGGTGTGTTTTTGTCGGAGGTGACGGCCCACAGGTGTTCATTAAGACTGATAATGAGCTTCAACGGGTGGAATTCCAAATGATACCATCGAAGGAGAATTTGTATTCCAGAAGTAAAGGTATTTTGGAAGTCGGAATATTGGAACAAAAGCATGTAGCCGTTATTGGGTTAGGTAGTTTCGGGTCACAGATTGCCATTGAGTTGGCAAAAGCTGGAGTGGGAGAGTTTTCTTTGGTGGATTATGATCGGGTAGAACTTCATAATCTTGCCCGCCACACTTGTTTCATCAAAGATTTGGGAAGGCTGAAAACAGATGCCGTCGAAGAATCTATTCTCGGTAAAAACCCTTACACAAAAATCCACAAATACCCCTTGGATATCAACAAAAACAACCATAGACTTGAAGAAATTGTGTGTTATGCTGATTTAGTGATTTGTGCAACCGACAACAACCCGAGCCGCTTTGCCTTGTCGCAGGCTTTGGTCGATTTCCAGAAAGTTGGTATCTTTGGAAGGGCTTTTACTCGAGCTGAAGGTGGTGATGTATTTATCTATCATCCAGGTCAGGCCTGCTACAGCTGTTTGGTGGGGAATATTGGAGTTGTCCAAGAAGAGATTACCGACGAGGGTTCGGCTCGCCAGACTGGCATAATTCCCGCATACGTTTCAGCCCAGGATGCAGATGCCATGGTTCAGGTGGGATTGTCGACGGATATTGAGCCTATCTGTAACATGATGGTCAAATTGGCCTTGGTGGAATTGTCAAAAGGGGAGGCCTCGGGCATCTCCTGTCTGGAAGAGGAACTTGTTTACAATTACTATCTTTGGGCAAACAGGCGAGAGCGCAAATTCTCCAATTGGCACATCTTGCCAGGAGCAGGCCCAATGCCGACCATCATGCGTTGGTATGGAGCCAATATCAGTAGACGGGATGATTGCGCTGTTTGTTCAAAGGATGAGATCCTGCTGGATATAGGAGATGAATTTGAGGAACTATTACAATCATTTTAAATACTTACACTTATGGGTTGGGAATATAATCCAAAAACAGGTGATTTCGATGGGGGTGGCAGTGATGGGCCTGGGTGCTTTGTTATTGCTGCTATCGTGTTTGGTGTAATCGCTGTTATTAGCTTGGTCATGTCTTTGTTCTTTTAATCATGACACTAATTATATGTACTGAAAAGTACCAGCTTCACTATCATAAAAACACCTATTTTTGCTGTTATTAGTTTAGTATGAAAACAACAAATCCCAACATCACTCCTGAGGGTAATTTCACCCTCACTTATTTTCCTTATTCTAAAGATGCTGAGCCTCATACCCCACTTGAGGAAGCAATCCAATACTTGTTTGACTGCTTGCCAAAAACGGAGGAGGAAATACTCCAAAACATACAACGTTATCATCAGCAATGTCGTCCTTTGACGAGAAAGAAGAAGCATCAATTGAAGACTGTTATCAACAATGTGTTGCAGCCTGCTTGCAAGGAAGGCAACCAGGATGCCATCCATTGGATGTTTGTCGCATACGCTAATGGATTGGGCGTGGAGCAGGACGAGGACAAGGCTTTGGACTATCTGAAGATTTTGGCAGAATACGGCTACCCTGATATGCAATGCGAATTGGGGAAGTGGTATGAAACCGTTGACTGGGGCACCCGTAAAGAGGAAATGAACCGTGAAGCGGTCAAATGGTTTGCGAAAGCGGCAGAACAGGGAAACGTTGAAGCGATGTACTGTTTGGGTGAATGTTATCGTGACGGTTCCGGCGTGGACGAGGATCAAAAGAAAGCCGTTGAATGGTTCACGAAAGCGGCGAAGCAAGGCCATGAGGAAGCCAAGGCTGAATTGGAATTCTACAATAGGAGAGAAAGCGAGAAGGCATTCGAGGAAGATGGATTTTTACCTTATTCGAAGGTCGGGTCACAAAATGAGGATGTGCCATTTTAACAACAGAATATCAATCAATTAAAAGGATAAACCACTGTGGAAGCAAACGAAGCAATAGACCAAAAAGCGAAAGCCAAACAACTTGTGAAACAAGGGTATCATCTGTGTCTGATGGGCGCCCAACGGGATGATCATACCAATAGGATTTTGTCTTGTTCAACGTTCTTGTAATAGGGTAAAAAGCGTAAGGCGTCCCATTCCTCTTGTGAATAGGTCTGTACGCTGAAATACTCGCCCAAGTCAAATCCAAGCTCCATGATGGGGTAGGCGATATTCTGAAAATCCTCCGCTTTCTGCGGACGGTTGAGCAGAATAAGCAGATTCCAATCCGAATCCTCATGGTAATCCCCACGGGCACGCAAACCATATAGCAACAGGTGCGCGTCCTTGGGCAGAATCTGTTTGCCTAGCTGCTGGATTTGGAAAAGAATGTCGGTGTGACTCATGGCGTTATCAGGTTTGCAAACGCAATGGTAATAAAAAACTTTGAAATGTAGAGAAAAGACCTGCTTTTAAATTGTTCCAAATGGAATCTTTGTTGATGGTAAAGGTGTGATTAGATTTCAAATACTTTTCCTGTGTCAAAAGATAAGTGCTCTCCGAGCGAAACATAGCCCAGTTGGTTTGAAAGGCACCTCGTGTGGCCGATG
>JAEEII010000048.1 GCA_016281295.1 Bacteroidales bacterium | reverse complement strand
GATGTGCACTGGGCCGTTGGCGTATGGCAAGGCTGTGGTTACCGTGTAACGCTTGAAATGTTTGTTCGATGATTCCATAGTATTGTTATTTGAAAAACGAGTGCAAAATTAAAAATTTTATTTCTATTTTTGCCATACTAATTCCAAGAATAAACCATATATTTGCAACTGAACAACTGAACAACTGAATAATTAACAACTAAACAAATGGATCTTAACAGTATCTTAGGTGCGTTGACCGCAGGTAGCGCTGTCAACGACATGGGTAAACAATTCAATTTAAACAACAACCAGGTAAGCTCAATCATCAGCGGGGCGCTTCCCACTTTGATTGGCGCCATGCAAAAAAACGCCGCCACGGAAAGCGGTGCATCATCTTTGGCGGGGGCTTTGGCCAGCCACATCGGTGACTCGTCGGTCAACTTAAGCAGCGACAGCTTGCTTGACGGCAACAAGATTTTGGGTCACATCCTGGGTGGCAGCTCCAACAACGTGATTTCGGCATTAGCCCAGAAGAACGGTGCCAACAGCAACCAAGTCAGCGGTATCCTCTCTGCCATTGCTCCTATGCTCCTTGGCCTTCTCGGCAAGAAGCAGCAAAGCTCCAACACGGGCATCGGCGGCTTAGGCGGCCTTCTCGGTGGTCTTCTCGGCGGCGGCAGCAGCAATGCCTCGAGTGGTCTTGGCGGCCTCGGCAGTCTCCTCGGCGGCGCTATGGGCGACAAGAACAACAACGGCGTGCCTGATATCATCGAAGGCTTTATGAAGTAAGGCTCTTTTCCCCTGAAGTTTAAAATTTAAAATTTAGATTTTAGAGGGAGCTACCCCGTTAGAGTTAGAAAGAGAATTTAGAATTTAGAATTTAGAGGGAGCTACCCCGTTAGGGGTTAAATCTCGGTAGAAAAACCCCGGGTAGAACACTCTCCCTCTCCTCGGGAGAGGGGGTCGGGGGGAGAGGCCTTGGGTTTAACCTCGGTAGAAAAACCCCGGGTAGAACACTCCCCCTCTCCACAGTGGAGAGGGGGTCGGGGGGTGAGGTTAGATTTGAGAATTGTTTGAAAAAATTATATATTTTAGTATAGTATTATTAATTTAAAACCATCTCATTCCGCGGCAGCTCCGTCCCCCTCTCCCTCGGGGAGAGGGGGACGGAGGGTAAGGGCCTGGAATGCGTGCAAAAAAATAAATTATGGATATTGTCATTGCCGGTGACGGTGAAGTGGGATTACATCTGGCGGAAGCCTTGGTGCGCGACAATCATAACATCACCATTGTTGACCCCCATGAAGAACTCCTGAAGATGATGGAGTCACATGCTGATTTGATGACCATCACAGGTGACTCTACCTCCACGTCGGTGCTACGAAGAGCCAACGTCGCCAAGTCAGACCTCGTCATCGCCGTCCTTCACGACGAACACATCAACTTGCTGACAGGCATCATCGCCAAGAAACTCGGCGCCAAGAAAGTCATCGCCCGTGTCAACACCATGGAGAACCTGAGTCCCGAGGTGTGGCGTATGTACCAAGACCTGGGCATCGACGGGTTGCTCTCGCCTGAGGATATTGCCGCGCAGGAGATCATCTCATTGCTGAAGCAAAACGCCTCATTAGAGACATACGATTTCTCCGGAGGCAAGCTGCAGCTGTTCATGGTGAAGCTGGAGTCTGAAGCCGAGATCATCGGAAAGACGGTGGAGGAAGTCACGGAACAATATCAGCATATCGACTTCCGTATCGCCGCCATCCACCGCAGACAGAACACCTTCATCCCACAAGATGACACGGTGTTTCAGATTGCCGACATGGTGTATGTGGTCACCAAGCCTCATGCCATCAAGGACATCATCAAGCTCAGCGGAAAGAAACACATCAACATCCATAACGTCATGATCATCGGAGGAGGTCGTGTGGGAAGAATCACCGCCAAACGCTTGGAGAACGACCTCAACATCAAGATTTTGGAGAAGAGCAAGGAACGTTGCATGGACCTCACCAACTACCTCTCCAAAGCCTTGGTGGTGAACGCCGACGCACGTAACCTCGACATGTTGGAAGAAGAAGACATCGCCAACATGGATGCTTTCATCGCCGTCACCGACAATACCGAGACCAACATCCTGACCTGCCTGCAAGCCAAGGCCTTCGGTGTGAAGAAGACCATCGCCTTGGTGGAGAACATCGACTATATCGACATCTCACAGAACATCGGCATCGACAGCATCATCAACAAGAAACTCATCGCGGCATCTTACATGGTGCGATACACCTTGGGAGCCAAGGTCTCCTCGATGAAATGCCTCAGTGGCATCGACGCCGACATCGTGGAGTTCGAGGTTCGTCAAGGTTCCGCGGTGACCCGCAAGATGATTGGCAAGCTACCCATGCCCACCGACGCCATCATCTGTGGCATCGTCCGCGACGGGGACAGCTTCATCGCCACCGAGGACTTCGAGATTCAAACCGACGACCGTGTCGTGGTGCTGGCCCTGCCCAACGCCATCCCGGCAGTGGAACGTTTATTTCATTAATCATACCCTGCCATGAGCGCAAACAAAAAAATAGACCTCCTTGTGTTGCTTCGTGTCCAAGGATACTTGTTGCTCATCGAAGGACTGTTTATGATGACCGTGGTGCCAGTGACTTACTTCCATCACGGCATCAATGCGTTCAGCATCCCTTTCTCCGCCCTCATCACCCTGTTGACCGGTTTCATCCTCTGTTTCTCCACGAGGAAAAGAAAAAACCAGAAAATCACCCCACACGAGGGCGTGATCACCATCTCCCTGTCATGGGTGGTTGCCTCCGTTTTTGGGGGACTTCCTTTCCTGCTCAGCAGGAGTGTGCCTAACTTCACCGATGCCTTTTTCGAAGCCCTCTCGGGGTTCACCACCACCGGAGCCTCCATTCTCACACAAATCGAAGCGGTGCCGAAAGACATCCTGCTATGGCGAAGCATGACCCAATGGCTGGGCGGATTGGTCATCATCGTCTTCGCTGTCGTCTTGCTTCCTTTCTTGAGTGTCGGCGGCATGCAGCTCTTCATGACCGAGATGAACGGCATCAACTACGACAAGCTACATCCACGCACCATGCACACCGCCTGGAGACTGTGGGGACTCTATCTGTTCTTCACCCTGCTTGAGATTGTATTGCTCCATGCGGGCGACATGGACTGGTTCGACGCCACCTGCCACTCCATGACCACCATCTCATCAGGAGGCTTCTCCACCCGAAGCAGCAGCCTTGCAGGATTCTCCAGCTACTCGCAAATCGTCGTGCTTTTCTTCATGATCCTCTCCGGATGTAACTTCACCCTGCTACTGATCGCCCTCGTCAGAAACCCAATGGCACTGTTCAAAAACGAGGAATTCAAACACTTCATCATCCTCATCCTTGTCATGAGCATCACCCTTGCCTTGGCCTTGACCTTCGGCTTAAAAACCGACGTGAGCAACGCATTGCGTTCATCGTTCTTCAACGTGGCCTCCATGCTCACCACCACAGGATTTTTCGTATGTGACTATACACTCTGGCCCGCAGGCTATTGGACCCTGCTGTTCCTGCTCATGTTCATCGGCGCTTGTTCAGGCTCCACCGCGGGAGGCATCAAGATTATCCGACATCTCATCTTCGTCAAGAATGCCTTCCTCGACTTGAAACGCATCATCCATCCCAATGCCGTCATCCCTGTGAAAATCAACAAGAAATCACTCTCGAAAAGCGTGATTTTCAAGACGATGACCTTCATCTTCGTCTATTTCCTCATCTTCATCATCGGAACCTGCATCCTCCTCACGGTAGGCATCGACTTCAACACCTCCATCGGAGCTTCCCTTGCCACATTGAGCAATCTGGGAACCGGTGTCGGTGGCGTGGGCCCTTACGGCACCTACGCCTTCTTACCCCAAGGAGTTAAATGGGTGCTCTGTATTTTCATGCTCCTCGGACGTGTGGAACTGTTCACACTTATCACAGTGTTTTCAAGGAATTTCTGGAAATAACCAGATAATTGCTTATATTTGCACCATTAATTATTAATACCATGAAAAACGCCCTTCTTCTTGCCCTCTTTATGTTTGTCGGCTTGAACCTGGCTTTTGGCCAATGGACAAGCCCTGGAAACGGAACCGTTTATACGATGCATGACCTCTTAGAAGCCAGCCAAGGATGTGTGACCTACGAGGACACACTATCCGCATACCTCATCCATTCCAATCTGACCATCGCGGCAAACGACTGCCTGAAAGTGACAGAGACCGACTGTCTGAACACTAACTGTGACGCCATCGGAATCTACAGTGTTGGCAATATTCTGATTACCATCCAAGGGTCCATCAACATCGACAACGAGAATTTGCGCGTTTATTTCCTACCCTTTACCGAATCCAACCATCTGCGCTTTGCGATGGAAAACAGCACCACACCCAGCTTCTTCAAAAACACTACTTTTTATGAGACCAGCGGCATCCAAATCAACGAGAGTGCTGTGCGTTTCGACAGCTGCTATTTCCAAAACACAAGCATGGGGTACCAACGAGGAGCCATCACCTACAAAAACTGTGACCCCGTCCTCAACGACTGCATCTTTCAAGGCAACTACGGTCCCGCCCTCTACTCCGACGGTGAGTCAAAGGGGTCACCACAAATCACCCGATGTGAATTCCGCTACAATGTGCTGTCAAAAGAAAACATGCCCCAATTGGACCTTGGACCCGGAGGTGAGGACACCATCCGCATTGTCAACAGCCGCGTCCTGGGGCTCTATCCCCTCGTGGGTGGCATCCGTATCGCTGACACGATGCAGGCGGGCGACACCAAAATACTGCTGAAAGGAAATTTCATCGGCGACAACCGCTACGGATTCCTCCAACAAGGATATGCCATCGAGTCTTTCATCACCGACAACGAAATCATCTGCAGCAACATGTATGAATCCGATCCGATGACCGGCGGATGGGGCATCAACATCATCGGGGCCACTAACGACTGCAAAGCAATCATCAGACATAACTTAATCAAAAACAACTTGTGGGGAATCACCATACACGACAACGCAGTGGCAGACCTGGGTACCGAAGAGAACCACGGCGACAACAGAATCTTCAACAACCATAACAACTGCGACAGCACAGACCGTCATTATGCCCTCTATGTTTATGGGGTCAACGATGTGAGCGCCATCGGTAACTATTGGGGAGGCACCACTGAGGCCTTTGCCGAGAGCGTCATCTATCACCGTCCCGACCTGGGCGAAGACATCGGTCTCGTCACCTACTCACCCATCCTCATCGTCAATGACTGGGCTGTGACCGCCTATAAGAACTTCGAATCCACCGCCTTCCCCAATCCCACCAACGGCCTCGTCACACTGCGCGTCAACCAAGCCGAAGGCTTCACCTACGAGGTGTTCAACATGATGGGTCAACAGGTGATGAACGGCCACGCCAACGGACAAGAAACCGTTATCGACTTAGGGCCGTTCTCCACAGGAATCTATGCGGTCGCCATCAAAGCAGATCACGAGAAAACTTTTTCATTTCTACGAATTATTAGATAATACATAAACACTTATATAGTATGATATTTTACTTCTCAGGATGTGGTAACAGCCTTCATGCAGCAGAGATGTTGGCGGAACACCTTCATGACACCATGGTTTTCATCCCAGAAGCCACAAGGAACCATCAATACCGTTACACGCTAGGAGACGATGAGCCGCTTGGGTTTGTGTTCCCCATTTATTCCTGGGCGCCGCCTCGTTTGGTACTCGACTTTGTGAAGCAGCTTCAGCTCACCACCAAACCAGAATACGTGTATTTCGTCTGCACCTGTGGCGACCAGTGCGGCCACACTGAGAAGATTTTCAGAAAAGCCATCGAAGAGAAAGGCTGGAAGCTATCGGCTTGTTTCAGCTTAATCATGCCCGAGACCTACATCGGGATGCCTGGTTTCAAGCTCGACACCGAGGAGAATGCCAAAAAGAAAATCGAAGCTGCCGACGCCTGCCTCACTCGCAACATGCCTCGTTTGAAAAAAAGAGAACACTTTTCAGAAATCACAGTGGGTAATTTTGCTTGGATAAAGAGTTATTTTATCAACGCAAGTTTCAACAAATATGCTAACGACGACCGAAAATACTGTTCCAACGAAAAATGCATCCATTGCGGTCAATGTGTGAAGGCTTGTCCTTTGCAGAACATCACGATGGAAGATGGCCGGCCCCATTGGAATGGCCATTGCACGATATGTATGGCCTGCTACCACCACTGTCCTGTGAACGCCATCCAATATGGCAAGGCAACGGAGGGGAAAGGACAGTACTACTTTGGGAGGTTAGAGATAAAAGGTTAGAGATGAGACAACAACATTAATTAACTAAATAAATATAAGCTATGAAAAACAAACATTTATTACTCTTCACGCTCTTTTTAATGATGTGTTGCCTAAGCAATACGTTTGCACAATGTGTTATTCCTATCACTAACGACCAGCCCTATATCGAGGGGTTCGAGGACGGCGGCTTTGACTGCTGGTCCGTAGAGTCAAATGGTGGATCATGGTCAGCCATTGCTGGTTCTGAATCCACTGTGGCTTATTTCACATACCATAATACAGGTGATGAAGCCCGACTGATTTCTCCTATTCTCGACATGTCGGCGGTGGCATCGGTCACCTTCAGCTTCTCCTTCGCCATGATTGGACTATACCAAAACGATGAATTGGTGGTAAGCTACCGTTCCTCTGAGACCGACGAATGGCACGACTTGGGTTCTTTCAGTTACAGTAATTACTCCATGGTTTATGAGGAGACCTATACGCTGGAAGACCTCACTCCCACCTACCAAGTCTCTTTTTTGGGACGCGGGCTTGGAGGTCTGTACATGATGGTCGATAATATTGAGATTGCTTCCGCTGGCGGCTGTGTCCGTCCCTTGAACCTGCAAGTTCTTGAGACAGATGCACACTCCGCTTTGCTTGAATGGTCAACAACGGGCTCTGAAGAGAGCTGGGTATTAGAGGTGAATGGCCATCCCCAGACCATCGATGTTGTGCCGTTTTTATTAGAAGGATTAGAGCCTGAAACGCAATACACGTTTCGTGTGAAAGCCAACTGCGGTGAGGGCGAAGAGTCGGAATGGTCCGTTGCCATGTCCTTCAAAACACTCTGTGACGTAATCACCGTGACCGACTATGTGCCTTTCTTTGATAACTTTGAAGCCTCGGAGGAGTTCTTATGCTGGAACAACGAAATCATCTCAGGTTCTGACAGTTGGGTGATTGACCCCGGGTATCTGATTCTCAATAACACCGCTTTCTTCATCTGGTTAGGAGGCGAGGCGAGACTCATCTCAGCACCGTTGGACATCACCTCAGTCACCAACCCTGGCCTGATCTTCAACCACAAGCAACCTCATGGCAATGCAGGAACTGACTCGGATGACCTCTCGGTGTGGTACCGCACCTCGCTCAACGACGAATGGCATTTCCTTGGAGAATTCACCAACGTCGCTGACAACTGGGAAGGTGCTACCTTCACGCTTCCCGAACCTTCGTCCACGTATTACATCAGTTTCAAGGCTAAGGCCAACAACGCCAACGGCGTGTATGTGGATGATGTGTGGGTAGGTAAATTAACAGGCGAGGGTGTCGAAGAGACTCGTACCGTCAATGCCGTCGTCAACCCCAATCCCGCCAAGGACAGAGCGATGATATCAGCCAATACCGCTGAAGGCATGGTGGAGGTGTTTGACTTATCAGGAAGAATGATGACCACCACCAAGCTTCAAAACGGAAATGTAGAAATCGATATGAGTGGTTTCGCCCAAGGCGTGTATATGGTGCGCGTTTCAAATGCTGAAGGCACAAGCACAATAAGGTTGGTAAAAGAATAAACCATGAAACACAAATCGCTGTTAGCAGCATTCCTTTTGTTGCCTTTCATCCTGAATGCGCAAAACACCTATGACTATACCCGATTCGTAAACCCTTTCATCGGAACGCAAACCGATGAGACAGGGGCTTTGAGCGGCAGCACCTTCCCTGGAGCCACCATACCTCAGGGGATGGTGCAGCTGAGTCCCGAGACGGAGCTGATGGTCACTTGGGACCCTTGTTCGGGCTACGACTACAACAAAGAGGTCATCTATGGCTTCACCCACACCCACCTCAGCGGCACGGGATGCACCGACCTCATCGATGTGAGCCTGATGCCTTTGAGCCGGACTGTGACCCCCGAGCAACTATCAGCAGCCGACTTCGGACAGCATTACAGTCATGAAAATGAGTCGGCAAAACCCGGGTATTATCAAGTGATGCTGCAAGAAAGCGGCGTGAATGTGGAGCTATCAGCCACGGTTAGAACGGGCATTCATCGTTATACCTTCCCCGAAGGAAAACCGCAGACCATCGTCCTCGACCTCGACCGTGGCACTTTCAGAGGAGAAGCCTATTACTCCAAACGACGCACCTACGATGTGATACAAGCCCAAATCCGTCTCGTCGATGACCATACCATAGAAGGGTATCGTGTCGTCACAGGTTGGGCCAAAATGCGCAAGGTGTATTTCAGAGCCGAGTTCTCCAAGCCCTTTAGCCAGCATCTTCTGATGAATGGAGGTTTGAATGTCGGAAACAGTGACGTGGTAAACGGACGCACCCTTCGGGCAGCCTTGAGCTTTGACCCATCTGACAGTCGTGAGCTAACCGTGAAAGTCGCCATCTCCCCTGTCGATAACGAAGGGGCAAGAAAGAACATGCAAGCCGAGGCTAAAAGCTGGAACTTCGATGACTATGTTCAAGCCGCTCACGACATCTGGAAAAAAGAACTCAGCCGTATCGACATCGAAGGCGATGACGAGCAGAAAACCATTTTCTACACTGGCTTGTACCACGTTTTGATACAACCTAACACCATGAGCGATGTGGATGGCCGCTATATGGATACCAACTTCGAGATCAAGCAGATGCCCAAGGGACAGGTGTATCACAGCACTTTCAGCCTTTGGGACACCTTCCGTGCCGCGCACCCTCTCTATACCCTCATCGCCCCTGACCTTGCCGCGCAGTTTGTGAGAGACATGGTGTTGCACCACAAGACCTACGGTTACTTGCCCATCTGGGATCTCTGGGGGCAGGACAACTACTGTATGATTGGCAACCACGCCATCCCCGTACTTGCCGATGCCATCCTTGCAGAGCTGCCCGGCCTCGACGTGGAAGAAGCCTATCAAGCCATGGTTGAAAGCAGCACCAGAAGCCACTATAATTCTCCTTTCGAAGTGTGGGAACAATACGGTTACATGCCACAGACCATGCAGGACGAGAGTGTGAGCATCACCATGGAGCAGGCCTTCGATGACGCTTGTGTGGCTTTGGTGGCCAAGAAACTGGGCAAAGTCAAGGATTATGAACGTTTCTATCGCCGCAGCATGTTCTATAAGAACCTCTTTGACCCTGAGACCGGGTTTTTTCGTCCTAAAGACGAGAAAGGCTCTTGGATCAAGGGCTTCGACCCATTGTCATACGAGCAGCCTTGTTTTGTGGAGGGCAATGCCTGGCAATATATGTGGTTTGTCCCGCAGGACCCGCAGGGGCTTATCGACCTCTTCGGTGGCAAGAAAGCCTTCCTGAAGAAACTCGACGAGAACTTCAGCCTTACCGCCACCAGCGGCGAAGTCAACGGCAACGCCAGCGGCTTCATCGGACAATATGCTCACGGCAACGAACCCAGCCATCACACTGTCTATCTCTACAACTTCGCGGGTAAACCCGAACACACCCAGGAGCTGGTGGATCAAGTGAGAAGCGAGTTCTACCGCGCCACACCTTGCGGCTATGCCGGCAACGACGACTGCGGACAGATGTCTGCCTGGTACATCTTCTCAAGTCTCGGTTTCTATCCTTTCCACGCTGGATACGCTGAATATGTCATCGGAACGCCGTTGTTCACCAAGGCCACCTTGCATCTTGAAAATGGAAAAGACTTTGTGATTTCAGCACCTAACAAGACATCCAAGCGCGTCCATGTCAAAAGCGTGAAGCTGAATGGCCAAACGATTAAAGATTACAAGATCACGCATCAGCAAATCCTGGAAGGTGGCACCTTATTTTTCCAATTTTAGGAGCCACCGTTTGATGCCGAGGCCAGAGGCATAACCTGTTAGAGAACCGTCTGCACCGATGACGCGATGGCAGGGGATGATGATGGCGATAGGGTTGCGATGCACGGCTTGGCCGATGGCTTGAGCCGAACGGCAGCCGATGCGTCGGGCAATCTCACCATAACTCACCGTCTGTCCGTATGCGATGGTCAGCAGTTCATCCCAAACTTTTTGTTGGAACGGCGTGCCTTGTGGTTTTAGCGGAGGAATGAAGTCCGGTTTTTGTCCACTGAAGTAGCAGTCCAACCATCGACGTGTCTCGGCAAAAGCTAAAAGATTGTGCTGTTCCTTGGTGAAAAGATGATTTGACAAACCTTCTGGAGGCACCGTGTCTTCCCATTTCGGCAAGTGCAAGGCGGTCAGCGATGTGCCATCACCTACCAAAGTGATGGTTCCAAGAGGTGAGTCATACAGTTCTTTTATCGACATAGCCTTCAACGTTTCCAAGCGCCAATCACTTCGCCGATATAAACGGTATGGATTCCAGCCTCAAAGCCATCGTACCATTCTTTGGGTGTGGCGTTGCGGAAATCGTTCTCCGTCTGATGCCAGGCTGTCATAATCTCGCATTCAATCACCGTTTTGGCTTCTTCATAATAAGGTGTTCCATGTTCCGTATAGGCCACATGCAGACCGAGGGCAGCGGCTTTGTCCCCGTCGCGACCACTGTAACGTCCCATATACTGCCACACCTCCTCGTTGTCGAACAACATAATGGTAAAACGAGGATGACGTTCCATGAATTGGTAGGTATAGCGTGCAGGAGCCACATACACCGTCACCACCGGGCGGTTGTGTCCGAGGTAGTTGCCGATGCCACCCCATCCGATGGTCATGGCATTGCTCTCAGTAGTATCGCCAGAGCATAAGACTGGGTTTTGGGTGAAGAAGGTAAAGCCATTGTCGGCAAAGTCCTTTTGCACATCAAAAGGTTTCAATTCGGTATTCATAGTCGATTCTTGTTGTTCTTGTTTGGTGTTTTGTTGTTCTTGATTGGTATTTTGCTGTTGTTTTCCACCGCAGCTAACCAGCAGTGCGGCGACAAGAATGATAAGTGGTACTTGCTTGAATTTCATAATATTAAATTTTATATTTTTATGGTAGATAACTATATATTATAACTTGATTCTTCAGCAGCTATGGGCACTTCGCTATCTTGTTGATAAAGGATGGGCTTACGATTGTGAGTGTGGAGTTGCAGGAAAAAGTCGTTGAGTTGGAGTTCCACACGATTCATGGTTTCCTCCATGCGTTTTGGCTTGAGTTCGCATTCCCATACAACAAGGACTTGCCATCCATTTTCGTGCAGCACCTGGTAATTTCTCTGGTCACGCTCTTGATTTCGACGGATCTTATTCACCCAAAACTCCCTATTCGTCTCTGGAATCCTACAGCATTCCGAGTTCTCAAAGCCCTCTTCTCCATTAGGAGAGGAGTTGGGGGTGAGGCCATGTCCATGCCAGAAGCATCCATTCACGAAGATGGCCGTATGATATTTCCGCATGACGATATCCGGTTTTCCTGGCACCGACTTCACATTGAGGCGGTAGCGATAGCCATGATGCCACAGCCATTGCCTGACCTTCAGCTCAGGTTTGGTGTTGCGGCTTCTGATTTGCGACATACAATAATGCCGCTGAGCAGGATTCATGATATCGGTCATGACAGAACGTGTAATTTATAAGAGGAGTAATCACTTTACGGTCTTGAGTGCAACAGAAGCGGCATCAAGCAAGGGTTGTGTTGACACTTCGCTGCCCACGGCGTGACGCATCCAGTGTTTCGGGGTCAGACGACCCACAGGATAGATACGCTCAATCTCGGCGGCCACCGACTTACCTTTCATCTGTTGTTCCAGCTGGAATTCGATGATATGACCGTATGGGTAGTTGGCCAGGTAGAGTGGCGAATCAATCATGTGACTATAGATGGCCAGAATGGGTGAGTCTTTTTCGCCAAGATATTGAGCATAGTATTTGTTCCAGACCTCTTGTGCTGTGCGGATGACCTGTTCCTTGAGCTGAGCCACTGTGGCATCAGGATGTTCATAGAGCCAACGCCAGCTGTACATATCGACAAGTGCCACTCCCATAATCTCGTAGCAACCCCAAAAGATGTCGAGTGTCTCCATAGCCTCGCGGGTCGGGTCATCGTTTTTGTAGCCCAAGAAGTCAAGGTCACGCACCTGGAACACGAAAGCGAGTGCTTCGGTAAAGGCAGTATTGGGAACACCTTTCATGATATAGTGATCCACATCGTGCAGGGTGATGGTTTGCTCGACGTTATGGCCGAATTCATGCACAGCGATGTTATAGCCTTTGTAATCCATGCCGTCCATGCCGATGCGGGTACGCAGACGGGCGTTGTCGGAACGCATGTTCGATTCCCAGGCATGACCAGCCCCTCGTGACGGGTCAACGGTGATATGCGAGCAGATGAAGTCGTTCTTCTCCTGACTGAAACCCAACTGTTTCAAGATCGAGGGCATCCCTTTAGTGGCGAAAGCCTCGCGGTTAGGATAGAGTTTACGGGTCTGTGCCGAGAGGTCATCCTCGTTCAAGGTGCTGCGGCTCTTGAATCCGTCGTACCAGATATCGAACGGCTCCAGCTTGCGTCCCATGCGCTGCTCGATAAGCTGAGCCACCTCACCTACCTGCGGAGAACTGCAAAAGGCATCAAACAGTTTCTCAATCTCGTCGAAACTCACCTCCATGTCCTCATCGAAGGCACGGGCGATGGCGGTAGGATACCCTGGATTGTAGCGGTCAACCTGCTGCATGGCGTGGAAATTATCGAGGAAATAGTGATAGCGTGTGTCGGGTTCCGCCTTCACGCTGACCTCTTTACCATCTTTGGTGACCGTGTTGTCATAAGGATTCCAGTCATAGTCGGGGTTGTTGATGACACATTCAGGGATGCTTTGGTCGATGATACGGCGCATCACCTGATAGATCATACGTTGTTTGGCCAGTCCTTCCTCGCCTTTGTTGTAGTGGGTTTTCAGCTCATCGCGAAGTCCCCAGTGGGTGATCAGCGAGAGGTCGGGAAAGAGACGTTCGCCCTTTTCGTTCAGCAGATGACCCATCTGGATGTTGTAGTTCGAGATGTAGTTATCGGCCGCTGAAAGCTGTGCCGACAGTGTCTGTTGGCATTCGGCGGGCATACGCGACGTGAAGACATCGCCCAGTCGGGCGTATGCCCATTGCTGGCGGCTCCAGTCCGCACCCAGGGTGTTCTTTTCTTCCAAGGTGTAGAAGGGGAAGTTCAACACCACAATGAACGCTATCTTCTGTTCGAACATGTCGTCGGTGAAATGTGCCGAGGGGCTATAGGCGCCAAACAACTCATCGAGTGGAGTCGGTTCGGGACCATCCACATGGATGGGGAGGTTAAGATCCACATTCATCTTGTTAAAGCATCCCCACAAGCTCTCGAAATTCCTTTCCAGCTGTGCCGCCATGCGCGCCCTTTCATCCGGGTCAGCCACGAAATTCTCCACACAGAAAGCCTCGAATTCAGCCGGAGTACCGTCGGCTTCCGTCCAGAAGGCCGCAGCCTGCTCCACGCCGCGTTTGATACGGTCTTTGACACCGTCCACGTCGGCATACTTGTCGCAGAGGGTTTTTATCGTTTTATCGACACCATTTTGATCGATACGGTTCATCGATGTCTCATGATTCTTGTTACAGCAAGCCGTCAGGCAAACTATCGTCGCTGCCAGCAATAAAGTCATCTGTTTTTTCATTTGTTTATGATTGTAAAATGATTTCATCGTGTTCTTAATGGATTCAAATCTCTTAAAAAATCTTTCTAACTTTCAATAGTTCTTTTTTACGTATAGAATATCATCACGAACCTCTTGATTACCAGATAAAAGGCAAAACCTTGTATTTCACCCGTTGTTTGTATTCGCTGTAGCCTTCCAGTCCTTGTTCCAAGACCGCTTCCTCGTTACGGATACGTTTGGCTATCAATGGGATATATAGCAACATGATGGCAAAAGAGATGGGTGAAGCCAGCACTAAGGGCATCATCAGGAAGAGGACGGTGGTAGCCATATACATCGGGTGACGAACCACACCATAGAGGCCTGTGTCGATGACTTTTTGGTGTTCCTGCACCTCGATGGTGCGTGAGAGGTAGGTGTTTTCGCGCAAGACTTCAGCATAAAGACCATAGCATAGCAGGAAGAGCGCGGCAGCCACCCAAACCACCCAATGGGGAAGCACACACCATTGGAAACGCCAGTTGAAGCCAGCCACGACAAAAGCTGCGATAAACAGCAAACCTGATAAGGCAACAACCGTCTTTTGTTCCTTCTCTTGTTCTTTGGCGTTCAGCCGTTTACGAAGCAGTTCCGGGTTTTTGACCATCATGACAAGACCAGCGATGAACATAGGGATAAACAGGACGCCCATCAATAGCCAGCCCTGCCAATAGTGGAATGACCCGGCGGGAAGAAAGACCAGCGTTCCCAACAGGATGACCCCAAGAAAAAACTTGGTGAAAGCTTGAAAGAGTAAGTTTGATTTCATTCAGATGAGAATTGATGACACAAATTTATAAAATAAATCATCATCGACACCTTATTGCCATACAATAAAGTGCCTCGATTCTCGTTATCTATCTATGAAACAACTTGTTACTTCTGTATTTCTGGCCATATTTGGGATATTGTTCCTAATGGGTTGCCAATCTCAAAAAGCGATTATTCGGGGACCTGAGGGCAAGATTGCTTACAAAATCACCTTGCCTGATGGATTCGACACAACGACAGAACAATGTCCGATGGTGATTTTGATGCACGGCATTTTTTCCAGCAAGGACTATGGTCACATGCCACAGTTGGCGAAAGGCCTTGCTGAAGCCGGCATTGCCTCTATCCGTTTCGATTTCAACGGACACGGCAAGAGTGACGGACGCAAGCAGGACATGACCATTGAGAAGGAGCTGGCTGACGCGAAGGCTGTTTGGAACTATGTGCAGCGCTTGCCATACGTGAATGGAGTAGGTTTGTTAGGCCACTCGCAAGGCGGTGTCATCGCTTCGATGGCCGCTGGAAGGCTATCCGCGGAAAGCTTCGCATCGTTTGGTGAGAACAAAAAGTCAGCTGGTGAGAACAAAGCCCTGGCCAATAAGAACGAGACACCGTTAGGCGTGGTGTTGATCGCTCCGGGTTCAGTCATCAAGGAAGCCTGTCAAGGCGGCAAGTTCTTCAATGCCACCTTCGACCCCAAGGATCCGCCAGAGTACATCCGCTGTTGGGGGCTCTATAAGCTGGGAAGAGAATACCTCGTCACTACCCAGCAGCTCGACATCTTTGGCACTTCTGCCGCGTACAAGGGTCCAGTGCTCCTCCTCCACGGCGACCGTGACGGCATCGTGCCGATGTGGTGCAGCGAGCGATATTTAGAGGCTTACGGTTCCCATGCCACACTAAAAGTGATTGAAGGCGAGAACCACACCATCACCCGGCGCAGGAAACAGGTTGTTGGTGCGACGGTGGAGTTCTTCAAGGAAGTGTTTCAGAAAACCTAACAATGCTTTTGCCCTTTCAGGGCGTTGCCTTTAAACACCTTTTGATATCCAGGGCGTTGCCCTGGACAATTAGCTGGTTGCCCCTTCGGGGCGGCACTTGGGAGATTGATTATTACTAAGAGCAACCAGATGCTTCAAGATAGGCATTCAAAAACCGCTCGGCGAGGCTATTGGGGCGGATGTTCTGCTGCGCTGCTTCCAGCGTGAACCATTGGTAAGAATCGATTTCCGTGTTGGGAGAAAGCTCACTGGCATCTTTCACAAAGGCCGTGAAGTTACACATCAGCGTGTTCGATGGCTCGAAGAAGCTGGTGCGGTTGAACTTGATATGACTCACCGTCATCCCAGTCTCTTCTTTGATCTCGCGACCCACGGCGTGTTCCAGAGGTTCACCACGGTTCACGTAACCTGCCACAAGGATGAAGAAGGGGCGGCCATACTGTTTGATCAGCAGGATCTCCCCTGTTTGTTCGTTGATGACAATCATGCTCACCGCCACGTTATACATGGGAAAACGGAACTCCTGGCATTGAGGGCAGAAAGGCACGATGCCCTCCCCTTCCAGTTCCTTCTCTATAAGCGGTGCTCCGCATTCAAAGCAATGTTTTTGGATCATAGTGTTATCTTTTGATTGTGGCAGGAACACGAAAAACGGGTGACACGTAAATAAATAATTATTATATTTATATAGTTAATGTTTTTATAAAACTCATAAACAAGGGATGAGGTTGAAGTACTGTGCTGGAGTACTCTGGGTGGAACTGGGTGCCGATAAACCAGCGATGTGTTGGAATCTCTACAATCTCCACCAAGTCACTCTCGGGGTTGGTACCAACGCACATCATACCGTTTTGCTCGTATTGATCTTTATATTGGTTGTTAAATTCATAACGATGGCGGTGACGTTCGCTAATCTGTGATGTGCCATAGATGTCGGCAACGCGGCTGCCTTCACGCAACTGACAGCTATAGGCACCCAGACGCATGGTGCCGCCTAAGTTGGTCACCGATTTTTGTTCTTCCATAAGGTCAATCACGTTATGCGGGGTATGGGCATCCATCTCACTTGAGTTAGCGTCATGATAGCCCAACACGTTTCGGGCGAATTCGATGACCATCATCTGCATTCCAAGGCATACCCCGAAGGCAGGCAAGTTGTGAGTCCTTGCATATTCCACGGCGAGAATCTTACCTTCGATGCCACGTTGTCCGAATCCTGGGCAAATCAAGATCCCTGCTACCCCTGACAGTTTTTCAGCAATGTTTTCTTTGGTGATATGCTCACTATTGATAAAGTCAATCTTCACTTTCACGTGGTTATAAATACCAGCTAAAATCAGGCTCTCACGGATGCTCTTGTAGGCATCTTGAAGGTCGTATTTACCCACCAGTCCCACATGAACCTCTTTAGTGGCGGTACGTTGTAGTTCAAGGAAGTGGTGCCAACCCTCCATCTTTGGCGTTTCGCCAACAGGAATTCCGAACTTGCGCAACAACGCGGCATCGAGTCCCTGACGTTGCATGTTGACAGGTACTTCGTAGATGCTTGGCAGATCTTCGCTTTGCACCACACATTCGAGGTCAACGTTACAGAACGAGGCCACCTTTTGGCGGATGCTGTCGGAGAGGTGTTTCTCCGTACGCAGCACCAACACGTCAGGCTGAATACCAGCGCTTTGCATTTCCTTTACGGAATGCTGTGTGGGTTTAGTCTTGAGTTCGTCAGCGGCTCTCAGGTAAGGCACGTAAGTGAGATGCACGCTAACGGCGCGGTTGCCCAGCTCCCATTTCAGTTGTCGGATGGCTTCCAGAAACGGGGCCGACTCGATATCGCCAATAGTGCCACCAATCTCAGAGATGACGAAATCGACCGGGTCGTCATGCATGATACGACGTTTGATTTCATCGGTGATATGCGGCACCACTTGGATGGTTTTGCCGAGATAATCGCCATGTCGTTCCTTGTCGATAACCGCCTTGTATATTTTTCCGGTAGTCACGGAGTTAGCTCGGGTAGTACGGATGCCAGTGAAACGTTCATAGTGGCCCAAGTCGAGGTCGGTTTCCATCCCGTCAACGGTCACGTAGCACTCGCCGTGCTCGTAAGGGTTGAGTGTGCCTGGGTCGATGTTGATATAAGGGTCAAATTTCTGGATGGTGATGGTATAGCCGCGCGCTTGCAGCAACTTTCCGATACTGGCTGAGATAATGCCTTTACCCAAGGAGGAAACCACGCCTCCTGTCACAAAGATATAGCGAGTCATAATCATTTAATTACGTGGCAAATATAAAAAAAATTAATCCGCCACCATCTGTTTGATTAGAAAATACCACCCTTCAAACTAGTAATGCCATTTTTCCAGCCTCTGTCATCAGTCCTTGGCGTTCCAGTTCCTGGCAACGGAGGATGTTACGTTCTGTCTGATGATTTTCTTCCAGCCAGGGGCGTAGAGCCTTGCGGTCATCAGATGTCATAAGTCGTTGTATCTCCATGTCAAAATTCTCCTTTGCGAATAGTGGCAACCAACTCATCGCTGATGTTATTGCCCAGTTGGCGACAGACATCCTGGCTCCATTGCTGGGCCACCATGATTAGGTGAGCGGTTAAAGGGAAGAGGTTAGAAGTTAAAGGTGAGAAGTTAGCGGTTGAAGCTGAGAAGTTAGCGGTTGGCAGAGGGGATTGTGACGCGATGATTTTTGCATAGATATAACCCGCGTTGAAGTTGTCACCTGCACCGACCGTGCTGACGGTCTCGATGGGCTGAACAGGATACGTCTCACAGCCATTGGGCGTATAGACCCGAATGGGGAGGGCACCATTGGTAAGGATCAGTGTGTGAGGGCTGGGATTGGAAGTGTTGTGAGGCCAATGACTACTCACTCTTTGGTAGATGTCGTCAGCGTCGTGGAGACCGTACAGGTATTCGAAATCCTCCATCGACCCACGCACCACATCCGCCAGACTCATGTTCTCCTCGATGTTCGGCATCACCTCAGGCAGGTCGGCGATATGGTTCTTACGGAAGTTGACATCGTAATAAAGCCAGGCACCCGCTTCGTGCGCCTTACGCAGCAAGCCACCCACCACAGGTCGGATGACAGGGTTGATGGCGAAGAACGAGCCGAAGAGCACCACATCATCCTTATTAAACTCGGGCAGAGGGCCATCCAGCGACACCGAGGCGTGATCCTTATAGAACACATATTGCGCATCGTTGTTTTCATCCAGGAACGCCAACGACAGATGCGACTTGACCTGCTCATGACGGCAGACATATTCCGATGACACGCCATTTTCTTTCAGATAGTTACATATCATATCACCCACTCGGTCGCCTCCCACTTCTGTCACCATGGCGCAGGGTATGCCAGCCCGTCCAAGCGAGACGATGCTATTGAACGTGGAGCCGCCAGGGACCGCTTTTAGGGGTTGGTCGTTTTTGAAGAGGATATCGAGGACGGTTTCTCCGATGCCGAGGACGCGATTTTTTGTCATATTACACTTTGTTAAGTTCTTCCAATAAAGCTCTACGTTGGGGATAGGTTCTACGGAGCTTATCTATCAAGTCATTAGCAACTTGTCTTTCTCCCAACTTGATGATTTTCCGTATGAAACGGCAAGCTGTTTGATAATGGTCACGACCCATATTGTGACTCATATATTCTAAGATGCGTTTTGCATACAGTTCGGCCAATTGATCGGGATGCCGTTGGGTGAAATAGGATTCATAATATTCAACGGATTGTAAAAACGGCAACCCAGAAACCAACTCCCATAGTTGGTCCCAACGCTCCTCTTTGATAAGAATCTTTGCCACCAAGTCAGAATGATATCCATGACCTTTAGCTTCAATATCATGAATTAGCTGGTCAACAAAGTCGTTCCATTGATCAGGTTCGACATGTTGTTTTAGAATTTGATAATAGTCTTGCTGTGGTTGGTAATAATTTATCAGCAAATAACGAGCATATTCAATGATTTTTGGGGTATCCTTTTGGGCCAATGCGATTATCAACAACCAGTCATACCATTCCATGGCAAGTCCTGGATATTGTTTCATATCCTTTTTCACCCCATCCATGGCTAGCTTGATGGCCGAATCGAACTCTTTCTGCATTATGGCTTTTTCGATGGCTACTCTTCGGAGTTCTGGATTGTCCAACTTTTGCTGTACATAAGCATCAGCTGCTTCGTCTCCACTTGTTAATACAAGTAGCCTATATTTGACTAGTTGCAGTTGTCTTTCTTCGAATTCTTCCGAATAGCCTTTGGGCTCGTGATTTTGTTCTTGCTCAACAAGTGACAACAAAGCATCATACTCTTTTTCGGTACGAGCAGTTGCCATGGCGAGCCACATAATATCGATATGCCAGTCCCACCCTTTGAAGGTATGTTTCTCAAAATGATTGAGGCAGAAGTCGAAGATTTCTTTGCGAATCGGTTCAGGAGCGTCATCGTCGCTGCCCATGTCGCGCAGCAAATCATAAGCCATGATGATGCAGTCGCCGAGCACCCCGCTGCTATCGTCGATCTCATTAAGTGCCGGGATTAGCACTTCCATTGCAGCAAAAAAGACATATAAAGCATTTTGATAGTTATGATGTTCGCATGCTCTATAAGCGGCGTCCAACATCTGTTCAATGGATTGTCCCATAACCCGGGCGCTTTGCCAATCCACAAAGCCATACCTGCCTTTTGCCGATTTCAGAATAGCTTTCATCTGTTTGGCATAGAAATCCTTGGAAATGTTGTCATTATATTGTTCCAATGCCATCATGATACGATTTCGAAAGGCCGTATTGTTAGACGCTTCTTCTTGAATCAGGGTAACAAGTTCCTCTTTTGAGGCTTTGGTCAACATTTCATTGATTTGTTCCGCAATGGTTTTGCGTTTTTTCCCCGTTGTTGTTTTTGATGCTGCTTTGGATTTGGTTTTTGTTTGTTTTGGGTTCAGTTGCAGCTGGTCTTCTTGCAGTTTAAAGATGACAGCGGCCACATGTTTGCAAACAGGACCTTGGTCGTATGGGCAGTCGCACACATATTCCGTTACCACATTGTTTTTGACGGTCAGTTGAACCGTATAATCCTCAGTTCCTTCCACCACAGCCTCGTAGGTATTGGGCGCCACTTCGTCCAGCTGTTGAACGAGGCCTTTTTTGTAATAGGAAAGTCCACGTTTGAGGATTTTCTCATCAATGACTTGTTCGAATTGGTCAAGGGGGATTTGCATGGGGGGATTTTTATAATGATTTGACTTTATATTTCATTAACTCAGCCATTGTAATTCCTTCTGGTGCAGCACTCTGATGGCCTCCTTTGATAATGCCGTCTTTAATCATTTTACCAATATCCCAAGTAACATCTTTGTACTCTTCATCAGGTTCTATATTGGCGATATCAAAAACAACATAATAAGGCTTTGATGGCTTATATAATGAGGCATAGGGCAGTTTCGACAAGGATTCATTCGACATTACCCTTGGTCCTTTGTCACTAAGTCGCAGTAAAAGCTGCTTCTTTGCTTTGTGAAGCAAGAGATATTTCGCAGATGAAATCTCCTCCTTTAGCCGGATAGAACCGTTTCTTGTGTCGGTTCTGGTATTGTAAAGTTGATTATGTAAAATCCACTGAAGGTGTTTTTCGTCACGACAGGATCCAATCAGCACGTATGTCTCTTCAGGTATTAAACTACGATTGATACCATAAGGTTCAGGCATGGATTCACAAACCACCGATGGTTCGCTGTTGTATATCTCGTATGTGTGATACGACATGCGTTCGCGTTGGGAAGCTCTGTTAAGCATGTGCTCTAAAATGTCGTGCAGGAAGTGCTCAATCTCTTTCGAATCTTTTTCTATGCTGTTTGGCGAAAGACAAAAGGCTCCCAAACCAGGCAATACCTCATGAAAACCTATAAGTTTTTTGTTTTCCGAGCCTGGATAGAGAATGTATGCTCCGCTTGTACGGCGGATTGCATCTTTATAGGCGTGCATTTTCAACAAATCTACCCGTTTGTAGATGCCTTTTTCTTCTTCCCGCTTTTCTTGGTTCATCAGCATATCTTCTTCCGGAAGGTCTGCGTCCTCGTCTTCAAAAGTATGTGTTTCGTCTGGCTCTTTTTCATTGAGTAGGATTCGGTTCAGTTTGTATTTTGCATCAAAATGGATATGAACAATCAGGTCTTGCTCCTCTGCTTCGTCTTCCTCGATGTTTCCTGGCCAAATCGACAAAGTGTAATCGGGACGCATGGCGGTGGTCCAAGAACCGCTTTTGTCCAATTGGTCGGATGTACTGAAAGTTCTGTTGTAATACAAGCGCACATTCAAAGTTCGAGAGGCTTCATGGAATTGCCCGCCAATCATTTTAGTATGGCCTTGTTTGAGTTCTAAGTTGATTTTGTCCTTGTCGGTTTTGACAAGTTTTCTTTCGTCTTCTTCCGTCAGTTCCAGATGGAAGGTTTCTTTGACGATGTCAAGCAACTTGAAGAACACCCAGTATTCGTAGAGTGCTGCCACATTCCGTTTGCCGGCTTGATATACGTTGTCACCGCCTTTCCAAGTGATTTGCGCCGCCAATTTCGACATCATCCAGGCTTGCAGCACTTCACGATAACCTTCTTTGCGTTGCAGGGCGGGACTGTTCAAAGTCATGGTCTGCAAGTTGGAAACATCAAGGAAAAAGTCGCGGCTCAGCCATCCCGTCAGTTTATTTGCCGTCAGTTCAGCCTCGATTTTCAGTCTTGGATTGGCGTTTTTGCATTGCTGAATGGTACTGCAAAATGAAGAAAATGACTGTAATACAAACTTCACGAAACGGTTTTCTGCCACATCGACAGTGTTTTTCTTGTAGGAAACCGACAAACGTCTCGGCACGCTAGTAACATCGTCACCAATGCTTTTGCCTTCGCCTAAGGGCAGCCGATTCTTACAGGAGGCAACCTGTTTTAATTCCTGACGCCCCAGTCTCTTTACGGAACAAATGTCTTTCTCTATGATCGTTCCTGTCCATTTGTGGATAGGGTTGTAAAGAATCTTGTTCAAGGCTTCTTCAAACTCTTCGCTGTCCACCAACGATTTCATGAATGCAAATTGCTGGTAAAGCGTGTTGCTGTTTTCGTTAGGGTCAATTTCAAATCGTTGGGGGACGGGCGCACCTTGCATCATCACCAAATCCGTGAAGTGACTGGTAATGTCGTGGAGCATTGTCTTGTAATCCGTTCGGTAATCCATTTTGACGGAACGCACCTCAAAACTGACCTCGGCTTCAAAACCTGCATCGTTGGTGACGGTCAGTGTCAAGCAACCGACATAAATGCCTGTTTTGATCCAACCTCGTGAGTGTGAGCTTTTTGATGGACAGACTAATTCGTGTTCTTTGAAACGAAACCTATTATCACTAAATTCATACTCATAATCCTCGCCCTCAACCAGTTGCCATCTCGACTCACCATCCTGCGGATCCACCTCATCAAACACCTGTGCATTCGAGGACGAAGGATATACCCGCAGCATTACTTCGTGCACTACATCGATCGATATTTTGAGAGGCTTTGTCATATTAAGACACTTTTTGTACTATTGGTTGTTCTGTTACTATTCCTTCTCCTTGGCAAATTACCAGCAAATTAGATTGTAAATTACATAATGTTGGTTATCAGTGTTTTATTATACAAATAGCAAGTTCTTCTATTCATCTTGGCAAATTACCAGCAAATTAAATTGCAGCCCATACAGGAACATATCGCATATATCTTTTGGCAGTATTGGGATCAATGGGTTTGATTTTTTGTATTGCAACAGCTTCTTTTATGAGTCTTGAAACACTGCCAGCCGATGACTCTTTAAGTCCAAATCTATCTCTCAATGAAGTGTTTGTTAAAGCATCTCCTTGAATATACATTAGGCAAGAATGAAGATAGCACGACCACAGCTTATCATCGGCGGGGATATTCTTGAACGCCATTTCAGAGAACAATGTAACCTTTGTTGATTCCTCAAAAATCTCGATTCTTGGTGCGGGAAGAAATTGCAATTCGCAAGCAAGGACCATTCTGTCCCATCCGCGCCCCAATTCCTCACACATCTTCATTCGGCGCATTAAGGATGCCAATTTCTCGTTTCTTGATTTTGGTGGATTATCAATAATTCTCATTATGTCCACCAATGGTGTACCAGGATTGGTTACTTCGATTCTGTTCTCAAAAACTTCCACTACGGGACCGGCTCCTGTGATATATAAGTCTTGGTGGATTAAACTATTGGCTATAGCCTCTCTTACAGATGGCATGGGATATTTGCTTTTTGTGGTCAATGCCACCGTGGCAATATCTTCGTTGCTTGGCAAAAGGGCGTTGACATATCTTACAATATCCTCAAAGCATATAGCATATCCCGATTTAAAAGTTTCTTCCTTTTGGATAATCAACCTGTTTTTTCCTTGGTATTGAACCACGCGCATGGCTTTACGGCCCAATCTGGGAAAGGCATTCAAGTCTTTGGAAAACAAGATTGCCCCTAAATTCGTAATTCCATATAGACCATTGTCAAGTTTGATAGCAACTCCGTCTTCCATAAGGTAGTGCATCACCTCTTTCTCTTCTGTAGGTTGAGGGAGGTTTAACATAGAGAAGTATGCCCCACAATCGATCATTTGTAGCACTTCCGCATACCTTAAATCTTTAATAGAACACACATCTTCAAATCGACTGTTGCGAAGTTTATCCCAAAGTTGAGCCATTAGTTCGGGATAATCATTCAATTTCTTGGTGTAGCTTCCACTGCGGATATATTCGCTTTTTTCAAAGGCGACGGGAATATGCAATGCTTTGTGGATTCTGATGATTTCGATATGATTGACGTCTATCTTCGTTTTCAAGAATTCAAAATTGGCATTTCTTGACAATTGGTGTCTCAGCCAGTTTTCTAGCTCTTCTTGTCCTTTCTTCTGTAACGCAAGCCGAACAGACGTACCTATAATATCGTGTGTGGCATCGTCAACCCCAAAAATCATATAGGCAAAGTCTCTGTCTTTCAAAGTTGCCGTATTTGCAAGAGCACAGATATCCTCCCCAATCATTTTTGGGTCGTCATTATTATGCTTAAACTCCACCCAGCCAGTTTCTTTGGGTAATTTACAGAGTTCCCTTACAAGTATGTCATAGTTCCCTTCCATAAGTTCTTTATTATACGTCTCTCAACTATTTCTCTACGCCTCCGCAAAACTCGTAAACCCATTGTCCACCACGGCATGGTACATCCGCTGAATCTTCTCGGCCGATTCGGGATATTTGAATTCTGTTGCCTTGAACTCGGCATCAATTTCTTTGGCAACGCCATCGTTCAGGCAGAGCTTCCATAATGAAGAAAGCACTGGCACAAGTTTCTTGCGGGAGCCGTGCAGCTTGGGCAACAGTTTTTGTAGGATGGCGGTGTCTATAGCTGAATCAGCAGTCAATTCTCCATCGGAAAAATGTAGGTAACGGCTGATTTCGTTCACGGTGCGGTAGCCAAATTCGGCATTGACCTCTTTCAACTTTTTGAAGAATGAAAGCAGAACATCCTTGTTCTTCTCGTCTTTCTCAACTTGACTATTGGCTTTGTTTACAAAATCGATGGCCATATCGGCACAAGCAGAATAGGCACTTTCAAGGTTGATGTTTACTTTTTTACCCAAATAGTCCTCCATTTCATCAGCTGCAATCTTGAACTCAATCACATTGGCGCGGTCAAGCACCTTGGGACTGAACATATAGGTGGTTTCGTCCACATTGATGGTACCGATGATGAAGACATTCTTGGGCAAGTGTATCTCTTTGGGGACAAATTTATTCTCGTCTTCTTCGCTTTCATTCCCATCCCAAAGTTTAATAGGTTCGCCCGACTCCATAGCACTGAGGAAATCGGCGAAATAGCGTTCCACCACGCTGAGATTCATTTCATCGAGAATCAGGAAATAGGGTTTGTCTCGGTCTTCGTTGGCCCGCATCAAGAGTTGCAGTACGCCGCTTTCTGGTTTCACATATTCGTCTTTGTTTAAAGCGTTTGGATAACCTAGTAGCGGCTCTCGGTTGGTCCAATCCGCCCCGATGGAGACTGAGCATATTTGCTTATCAAACTTGTTGTTCTCATTTTCGCTCAAGCACTTGGCAAAAGCCAACGCTAGTTGTGTCTTTCCCGAACCCGCAAGCCCGCTGAGGATGACGAAAGGCTTGGCCATCAGCGAATAGGCGAGGCGTTTGATGAGGGAGGGGGAATAGATGAGGCCGGTGGAGAGTATAGCTTTAACTATAGAGCGAACGTCAAATTGTTGTGCATTGATTCTATTACTTGAAAAATGGATTTTGCTAGAATCTGCTTCGAAATTGGTCAGATTGTCAAATCCTATTAGCCAAAAAGCAGCGTATTCGTTGTTTCTGTTCTTGAACAAAGAAATCTTATACGAAGAATTTGGAAGCAGTATTCTTCTAATGACTTTAGTAAATACTCCATCACTGTCAAACTGTTTAAAATAAGGCCTTAATTTATTAGATCCAGTTGACAATTTAAAAAGTGAGTGAGTGGTCATCAATCCATTTTCTGTTTTAGTTTTGGCTAAATATGGTAAAATAGATTCGATTTGGTCATTGACATTTTCATGATGTTCATAACAATACTGACAAATATAACCCAGCATGCTTATGACATTGCTTTTAAGAAAAAAATGTTTAATGTTGACAGCATGGATAGAAGGGTCTTCTCCGTTGTCAACTGCAGAATAGTACGGAGTAAATTCTTTACGGAGTTCATTGTCTGCGGCACCAAGAAAGATGTGAATTGTACCGTTTCCTGAGCCTGTTTTTCGTTCTGAAATTAGTATTTCATCTTTTACATGTTCCCAATTTACAAAGATGTCACATACAAGTTGGTCAAATCCCAACTCTTTCATTTTATTATAATACACTTGTTCCATAATTTGTAATGTCCATTTGTTTTAATATGGCAATAAGCACATCGACGACAATACTGTTGCCTGCTTGTTGGTACATTGCTGTGTCCGAAACTACAATCTTAAATGTGTCTTTAAATCCCATTAAGCGTAAACACTCTCGAGGAGTAAGTTTTCTTATCCTTCCTTTATGAGTAACATAATTATCGACACCAGCTCTATGCATTTTATGCATGGATTGTAGTAAAGGCCTTGCAATATCTAAATCTGTCTCTGTTGAAGTCTTGAAATTCTTTGTGCCTCCTGCTAATACATATTTTGCAACCTTTTCTGAAAGATAGTATTTCTCTTCAACATCTCTCACATCAAAAATGAATTCATCAAAAGCTTCATCTGTGGGTGTCAATTCAGAATCTGGATGATAAACAAAATCCCCATGCCAATTAAACTGTTGGTTCCTTTTTTGGCACAATTGAATATCGCCATTGATTTGTGTATAACTTTTTTCTCTGTTTTTGTGGCTGGTGACAAATTTCACACCTTTTTCTTTGAGAAAGTATTTACTATCAATGTAATCCTCTAAAAAATCATACATTTTATACTCTAGCTCAATCGGTGCAGGATATAAAAAGTTTGTCTTTTTCTTGAATCCTAAACAGTAAACACGTTCACGATGTTGAGGTATTCCATAGTCACAGCTATTAAGAACTCTAAACTTAACATCATATCCCAATTCTTCAAAAATATCATGCATTACATGCCAAGTCCTTCCTTTATCGTGATTTAAGAGTCCGCGAACGTTTTCAAAGAGGAATACTTTTGGTTTGGTTTCTTTAACCACTCTAGCAAATTCATAGAACAGCGTTCCTCTTGCATCCTCGAAACCTAATCTATGTCCAACCATGGAAAAGGCTTGACAGGGTGCCCCCCCAACTATGAAATCAACTTGGCCTTTATATTTACGCGCATCAAAATCTCTAATATCATCAAACCAATCTTCTTCTTTTATTTCATAATTTGCAAAATAACTTTTTTTACAATTTGGTTCAATGTCTCCAGCAAACACAATTTTATGCTTTAGTCCTAACCTTTGGAAAGCGTGTTCAATTGCTCCAATACCACTAAAAAGAGTACCCAAACGAACCGTGTTTTCGGGATGAGAAAACTCTATATCTTTCCAACAAACATCTTCTGCTATTGGCGTTTCCTCTAAATCCTTATATTCAAGTTCTTCAATGCGTTTCTTAACTATACGTTTGACTTTGGTGATTTTTTGGGAAGTTTCGTTTATGTCTTTTTCTACTG
>JAEEII010000047.1 GCA_016281295.1 Bacteroidales bacterium | reverse complement strand
TGTGGTTGGTCAGGAAAGTGTCGATACGCTCTTGTGCCTGGCCTTTGTCAACCACGATACGGATATGTTCGTAAAGCTCACCGCCCTCGTCTTCGGTGTTTTCGTTTTCAATGAGGTCGTCGAGAAGTTCTTCGCTCATGGTTTAACGTTGATTTTTCTGTTGATGATGCCTTCAGTGGTAGTGATGCTGATGAGATAGAGGCCTGGACTAAGCCCTTCGACCGACAGTTCAGGGGTGAATGTGGTCTGTAACACTTTCCTGCCAGTGATGTCGTATAAGGCAATAGATTGTCCTTGCGCTACTCCTTCGATATGCAACAGGGAGGAAGTTGGATTCGGATACAGGCAGACTCCCGAGGTCTCCAGGTTTTCTTTCACGCCGATGTAATAGCCTTTACCCACAACAGGACGTATCATGATGGAGCCTGGCATACTGCTTTGTTGCCACGAGCCATTGGAGTTGAAGTAGTTATATTGGGAATTGTTGTTCGACATGTCGATGCCGATGTTAATCAAGCCGTTCTCACGTTGGACGAGCCCCACATAGAACGTGCCGTTAAGCCGGACGAGGTTGGGGAACTTATAAAAGGCGAACTGGTACAGGTTTTCTGACCAGATGGGTTTTTTATTGGGAAGCCGATACACTTCATCACCGGGCTTGCCGTTGTTGTCTTTCCAGACGACGATGTCGAAATATTTGTTGTTGGCGTCGTTGAGGGTGTGGTTGAAGAGGATTTGCACGCCGCTCAGGGTGTCCATCTCCGACAGCTCAAATTTGACGGCAAAGGACGCTGATGCAGGTTCCACGCCATACCCCATCTCGGGGGTGCCATCGTCGTAGGCGAAATAGTTGTAAAAGCCTTGGCGGTAAACCAGGGAGTCAACGAGGGGCGGGTTTGAAGTGGAGTCGCTGATGTATTGGCGGATGATGTAGGAGGTGGTGTCACGGTCATAATCCAGAGAGAACAGCTGAGAGACGTAAGCCCAGTTCAACTGGCTGTAGGTCTGAGCGTTCACTTGCAGTTGAGCATGGCTGGCATAGTGGTAGTTTTGGGTGCCGTTCACCTGTTCCACCGTGTATTCGTGGGTGATGAGGTGGGGCTGGTTGTCGAGGTTAGAAAGATGATACTCGTATTCTTCGGTGATGCTGGAAGTGGCATTGGCGCGATAGTGTTTGTATGGCATGGCCATGTAACGTTTCAGGAATGAGGGGGCGACACCCGTGAAGCTGATTTTCGGGTAGGAAGTGTCCTGTCCACTACGGTTCCAGTTGAGATATACCACGTCAATGTTCCATTGGTCCTCGTTGCCTCGGCTTGTGGGCTGCGCGCTGTTTGCGATGCTGGCGTAATTGTAGAAACGAAAGAAGAACGAAGAGGAGAAGTATTTCAGGTCGGTGATGGGGATCATGACCTGTTTGAAGTAATTGCTGTCGTTTTCTTGAAGGAACTGTGACAAGGATTGTCCAGGGGTGCTCCAGATGTGATACCAGGTGGTGTCGAACTCATTGGGGAGTCCGAATTCCAGGACCAGCGAGTCGTTGGTCTCAGGGGCCTGGCCGCATCCTTGCGGTTGATAGAAGAAGCTCAGATACAGCGAGTCGGCAGGAGTCAAGGCGCGTGGCTCTGGAGTGAACACGGAGTCGAGTCGGATCGGGGCCGAGGTGAGATGCTCAGCGATGAAAGGGTTGCTGATGGCGTAACTATAAACCTTCCCTTTTTCATCAAGGGCATCGAGGGTGGCGGTGTTGCGTGTGACAGGATGTACTGGGAAGCCTGAATTCACAAGGACGTTGCGGTCTGCCCACTTGCAGCTGTCGGGGTAGATGTAGGAACCCGAGAAGTCATCGTAGAACGGCAATGTCTGTACTTGTGTCTGTCGGTTTTTGGAGGTCATGGAATCGTCTCCACGATAAAAACCGGTCAGATATTCCTGCGCTGTGAGGAGGTTGGGAAGCAGGCAGAGCGAGAGTGCCAAGCTCCATAGTTTAAAACTCGTCTTCATAATTCTCTTCATTATCAGATGGTTCTACCAAAGTGTCGTTGATGAGTGCCAGCGAGTCAATCTCGGCTTGCTTTTCGGCGGCGTATTTCAATGAGTCTTCCAACAGCATGGATTTGCTTTCCTTGTCGAAGTTAAACGACTTGGAAGAACGGTACCAAATATTTACAAAGGTGCCTGGTTTGACTGCTCCTTTGCTGTAGGGGGGATCCATTTTATATACTCTCATGTATTGGATGCTGTCGTTGTCCTCAAAGGTCTCGTTGCCGAGGTTCAGTCCATTCATGTTGAGCACATGCTGTACCTCTTCCGCGGGTGTGTTGTATAATTTGGGCAGTTTCACTTGCCGTTGGTCAGTTCCTAAGCCGACATACAGGGTGATTTTACTGCCTTTGACAATCTCGGTTCCAGGTTTGATGACTTGGCCGTCGTAACGCTGTTCGCGAATGGCGTTTCTCGCAAAGTGATCCACATATTTCAGCTCTTTCACTTGGAGACCGTTCGATTCGAGAAGCACCAAGGCTTGCCTCAGCGAGAGGTTGTTCAGGTTGGGCATCTGAGCTTTCTCAGGAGTTTTTGCTACAATAATGTAATAAACATTGCGTCCATGTTTCACCTTGGAGTGCGGCAAAGGGTCTTGCTGAACGATGGATCCGGGCTCTTGAGTCTTGGAATAGACGCTGTCGATGAGGATGAAATGATAGTCTCTCCCGTATTCGCTCTTGATTTCATCGATGGTCATCCCGCTGAAGTCGGGGAGTTCATAAACCTTGCCGTGGCGAGTGTAAACATTTAATAATTTGATTGTTAGCCACAGCAAGAAGAAGCTCGTCACAATGATGAGCAACAGATGGATATAGAATTTCTTCTGTTTTAAGAACTGTAGTTTACCCATATTTACTAATTTAGCGGCAAAAATAACAAATAATTTTGAAAATGAAGAATGTGGCAATAGTTTGTGGCGGAGATTCTGGAGAATTTGAGATTTCCGTCAAGAGTGCTCAGGTGGTGAAAAAAAATCTGGATCCTGAACTGTATAATTCAAAGATTATTGTGGTCTCAAAAAAAGGATGGTACGGACTCTTGAAAGACGGTACCCGGGTGGAAGTTGACAAGAACGATTTTTCCATTTCAGTTGGCGGTCACAGGACGAAATTTGATGTGGTCTTCAACGCGGTTCACGGCGAGCCGGGCGAAAACGGGCCGCTTTCGGGCTATTTGGAGCTGTTGGGCATCCCCTGCACCTCTTCTGGATTAACCACCTGTGCCCTTACTTTCCATAAGGACTTTTGCAAGCGTGTGGTGGCTTCTTACGGGGTTAAGGTGTCGCCTTCCATCCTCATTAACGAGGGTGAGAAGTATGACGCTGATGAAATCATCAAGGAACTTGGCTTGCCTTTGTTTGTCAAGCCGACCTGCAATGGGTCCAGCGTGGGTGTTTCCAAGGTGAAGACCGCGGAAGACCTTGTACCGGCAGTTTTTACGGCCATGGCTGCTGGCAACCAGGTGATGTGTGAGAAGTTCGTCAACGGACGTGAGTTTGGTTGCGGCGCGATGCAATATAAAGGGAAGATGATGGTGTTTCCTTTGACAGAGATCTGTAGCAAGAACGAGTTTTTCGACTATGAAGCTAAATATACTGCTGGCAAATGCGATGAGATAACACCCGCCCAAGTGGATGAGAAGACGGAGATTGAAATCAAGTCCACCACTGCGATGCTGTATGAGAAACTGGAATGCAAAGGCTTCGTGCGGATGGATTATATCGTCAGTGACAAAGGCGTGTTCTTTATTGAGGCCAACATCGTTCCTGGCATGTCTGAAGCAAGCATCATCCCCGCTCAGGCTCGTTGCTTTGGCTTGTCACTCAGCGAGCTTTTCAACATGGCGATTGAAAATGCTCTGAAAGGTTAGTGGTGAAAAGTTAGAGGTTAGAGGTGCCTTCGGAAGAAAGACCTCTAACCTCTAAATTCTTACCTCTTATCTCTCACCTTAAACAGTCAGTATGTCTTTGGACTTCAACTCGGTGAGGTCATCGATTTTTTTGATGTATTTATCGGTGAGTTTCTGGATTTCCTCCTGAAGGAGTTTCGACTCGTCTTCAGAGATGGTGTCTTTTTCCAGTTTCTTGGCGTCGTCGTTGGCGTTGCGACGGATGCCGCGGATGCCCACCTTGGCGTCTTCAGCGGCGGTCTTGGTCCGTTTTACCAGCTCGCGACGGCGTTCCTCTGTCAACGGTGGCACTGAGATACGGAGCAATTCGCCGTTATTCATCGGGTTGAATCCCAAATTGGCATTCAAGATGGCTTTGGCGATGTTGTTCAAGGCACTCTTGTCGAAAGGAACCACGACAATCATACGTGCGTCGGGGCATCCAATGTTGGCAGTTTGTTCGATAGGCACTGTGGTGCCGTAGTATTCAACCATAACGCCGTTCAGCATGGCTGGACTGGCTTTTCCGGCTCTGATGCCTTGGAATTCATGCTCCAAGTGCTTGATGGTGTTGTCCATGCTTTCAGAGGCCTCATCTAATACAAATTGGGATTCGTCTGTCATATCTTGTAAAATTTGTGAGCAAAAATAAGTAATTGTTGAGAAACAGCGGCTTTGTTTAGCAAAAAAAATCACAAGGGTTGGTAAAGCCCCGTGAGTCTTGAGTTGAATTTAGTGTCATACCAATCCATTTTTGTTACAATCATTGTGCCTTTGTCTTGATCCCAAAGATAGATTTTTATGTTTTTTCCAGTGATTGGGAATTTCTTTTCATCAAAACGGATGGCATTTACCATCAAATGGGTGCCTGGGTAAAGGATACCGCTCTTTTCTGATGTGCCTTGCCATGAAAGGATGGAGTCGGTGGCTTTGTCATGTACTTCCATGATGAGGGTGCAGTGCGTTATCGTGTCTTGTGCCTGAATGGTGGCGACAACACCAAAAAGGTCGGTATGGCTGTCGAGGGTGTCACCATCTACCAACGTAGGACGACCCCATTCTGTGCTGATATAATAAATTGGCTCTTCGGACAAAGGATGTAACAGGTGGCGCGCCCCGGGTATCGAGTCCTTTGATAGGGTTAGATAACGGGAAGTAAACCATGTGTTCTCATGGATCAGCCACGGGTAGTAGGCTACGGCTTGTGTTTCCCAAGTTGGAGAGATGTAGTCGGTCCAGCCTAATCCCAGCTTATTGGAGTCTCCCTTTTGAATCCATTGCCGCAAGTCAGCGACATCGTTTTCTTTGCCCAGGATGATACGGTCGTTAACCGTGGTTTTGCTTTGATAGTATTCTGGCATGTAGGTCTCTTCGGTAATGGTGGCAAAGCGTATGTCGTCGAGACTGTCATGATCCTGCTGCATCCTGACGGCGATTTGGTCGAAACCTTGATGGTACATCAGGTCGTAGTGTTGACGGTTGATGATGAGGGTCATAGAGCCGATGAATAGGATGGAGGTCACGGCGAAGACAGTCTGTGTCTTGGTCATCGTGTTGTTCCGATAAATCGAGAAGGCTGCCAATACCAAGAAGGGGTAGCAGAAAATCAACGTGCTGAACTGGAGGATGGGTTCCCGCAAGAGGGAGTAGGCAAGGGCAAGACCAAAGAGGATTAAAAACCAGGAGACTGCTGCCCAGCGTATCGGCTTTTTGCGTTTTTCGTATTTCCCTAAGATGAACGGAAGGATGATGAGGAAGCCCACACAAAACATGAAGAGTGGGGCGTAGTTCATCGTGTATTGCAGGAAGTCGGTGAAGAAGGTGGCTTCGGGTTTCGCAAGCCAGCCGCCGATGCTGCCGTAAACAAAAGTTTGGTGGTAAAATACAGGGAGGTGTGGGGCGTAGAGTAGCAAGGCTCCAACGCCACTGAGCCAGTAGGGGAGACGACGTTCTTTTTTGAGGAAGAACAAGCCTGTGAGAAAAATCAGCCCCGCCTGAGCGGTCGAGAAGTTATGTGCCAAGGCCGCTAGCCATGCGGTGACAGCAAAGCCGATACAGGTGCCGACAGACGGTCGCTTGGGAGCAAAGAGGAGCTTGTCCCAAAAGTAAGTCATGGACAACACAAAGAACAAGCCGGCAGCATAAGGACGTGCAAGCTGACTATAGAACACCGTCAGCTGACTTACCGCAAAGAAAGCAGCTCCAAGGAGACCAGCTTTGCGGTTAAACCATTGTTTGCCAATGACATAAATAAGAAATACCGATCCGATACCCATAAGGGCAAAGGGGAGTTTCATCCAAAACTCACTCGTTCCGACAAGCTTGGCCCAATAATAGAGAAAGACCTGTACTCCCGCTGGATGCGAGTCGTTTTGACACACCCCGTACAGGATGAGATCCTTGAAATTGTCGAATCGTAACCGATAGATGGCACTGAGCTCATCATGCATAAAGGGGATTTGCCCTAACTTCCACAATCGTAACACTGCAGCCACGACCAGAATCACCCCCAACAGGAGATAATCCAATTTGACACTGGTCTTGTTCCTGACCGTCCTCAGATGATGTTTCCTATCCATGTTTACTTTAAGGTCATTCCCCAACCCCTCTCAATTCTAAATTCTTAATTCTTAATTATTTAGTCACTAGCGTCCCAATATGTTCCCCTTGAAGCACCTTCAGGAGGTTCCCACGGGTGTTCATGTCGAAGACATACATAGGCATGTTGTTCTCTTTGCACATCGTGAAGGCGGTCATATCCATCACTTTGAGGTTGCGTTCGTATGCCTCGTCGTAGGTCAACTGGCTGAACTTGGTCGCAGTCGGGTCTTTCTCGGGGTCGGCGGTGTAGATGCCGTCAACGCGAGTGCCTTTGAGGATGATGTCAGCTTTGATTTCCACAGCACGCAGGGCACTTCCTGTGTCGGTGGTGAAGAAGGGGTTACCAGTGCCGGCACCCATGATGACGATATGGCCTTCTTCGAGCAGACGGATTGCCTTGGCACTGCTCATGGTGTCAGCGATACGGTCGATGTATAAACCGGAGAGCAGAGTGGCTTTCTGTCCCTTGCCTTGTAAGGTCGATTGCATGGCCATCGAGTTGATGACCGTGGCAAGCATGCCCATGTAATCGCCTTGGATGCGGTCCATGCCCTTGGATGCGCCTTGCAGGCCTCGGAAGATGTTGCCTCCACCGATGACGATGCCAATTTGCACGCCAGTCTTGGCAGCTTCGATGATTTCGTCAGCATATTCATTCAGACGTTGCGGGTCGATGCCATACTGCTGGCTGCCCATCAGTGCTTCGCCGCTAAGCTTTAATAAAACTCGATTGTATTTCATATTTGTCGTGTTAGTGTTTTTGTATTTAACCTATTATTTGATGATGATTTCAATGGCATACTGGATTTCATCGTTATAGTTCTTCAGCCACCCGCTTATATTGTCAGGCATGTTTTCCGTGGTGAACTTGCCAGTTAGCGAGTAACCTAAAATGGGTAGTGCACAGTCATCGGCCGCAACGACAACGAAACCTTGTTCTGCGTTGAAGACATATAGGTTAGAGAATCCAGCTGCTTTAGACAAGTCGTTCAATTGTGCGGATTTCGCGCCGTTGTTGTTAAAAAATGATGTGGCTACCTTGCGGGCCATAAAAGGAGAAACGTGCTCTGCCATTAAGGGCATTGCCGTCATAAAAAATAATCCGAACAATAAACTTCTGTAACTCATTGAGAATTGTTTCTTTGTTAAAAATTTAATTAAATATCATATTTATATTGTTAATTCCTAACTCTTAATACTCAATTCTCATTCTCAACTCTCGCCCGTTTGGAGTCCCAGATCATGTAAATGATGATCACAATATACATCACTAAGGCGATGAGTCCTGCAAGCGGTGTCTCGTTGAAGAATCCACCCTCAGCCGTACGGGCCATCATGTCCACATTGGCGAACTTCAGGATGGCACTGACCACACCCATCAAAGCACCGCCGGCGATGAAACCTGAAGCGATGAGGGTTCCGCGGTTGTAACGGGCATCGTTGAGTGCTTTGTCCTTGCTGCGACTGGTGACAAACCAT
>JAEEII010000046.1 GCA_016281295.1 Bacteroidales bacterium | reverse complement strand
TCATCTGCGAGAATGCCTCATTCCAGATGGCATAGGTGTTGTCTTTGTTGAAAGTGACGGAAGCCTGACTACCCATGTACAGGCCATACCAAGTTCCTTCCAGTTGAGTGATGTTTACCGGCTTAAGGGCCGATGTCGTTTTCTTGTTTTGCGCAATGGCCGACAAGGAAACTAAGGCAACAATGAGAACAAACAGAATCTTTTTCATTTTTTCTTATATGTGCAGTTTTCAATTTTGTAATTCATCGAAAGGCCCCAAGGGGAGGTTAGCGTCTCTGGTTCACCGGCACCGGCTATTTCGCCAAACACATGATTGGGAACGTTCTTGAAAGAAGGTTTGCCCACATAGGTGCATCCTACAATCTTGGTGGTTTTGGTGCCAAATGCAGCCCCTATCGTCCCATAGTTTGAATTGAATTCACCCACTATTCCACCGACTTGTGCAAAAGGTGAATTGATTACAGATATCTTCACATAAGAAGTGCTGTTGCTGACAGTGCCGTGTATGGTTTCACTATGCAAAAATACACTTTCATTTCTGAAACGGCATTACCTATTGTCCGCAAATAATGTTAAATAACTCGCTTTTTCTATCTAATTCTTGCTGAAATTGGTACAAATATCTACCTTTGGTGAAAAATCGACCATATGCTTCCAGGACAAATCTCGAGAATTCAACTCGCTCGCTTTCGCACCAGGAAACCGAGCATGGCTATAGGACAGTCCGTGTATATTTGCAACAACTATGCTCTCCCTGCCCAACTTCCTTTCCCTTTCAGACTCACCTTCACTGCCGCCATCATCTGCATTGAAGGTGAATTGAAGGTGTGCATTAACCAGAGAAAGCTGACACTGACCCGGGGAGACGTTGTCGTCATCCAGGATGGGTCCATTATCGAGGGCCTTGCCCACTCTATCAATCTCACGACCATTTCCATGGCTTTCCCTTCGACAGAGGAAGAGTGGTTGTTCAGCCGGCTTGCTGAAAAGTTGGGCACATGGCTGGAGCATAGATCCATCCCGTTGGCCCTGCATCTGGACGAGAACCTGCTGCAACGCTATCTCAGCCTTTACAATCAGATTGAGGCTTTATACAAAGACACCTCCGATGCTTTGAGGGATGAAGTCGTCAGGGGCTTCCTATCGGTCTCCGTGGCATCCTTCCTATCCCACCCCCAGATGTCGATGAGGCATGTATCCAATTCCGAATCACGGGCGGATGAAGTATTCCTCCGCTTTTTGGACGACCTTCAATTATATGCCACCCGTGAACGTACCGTACAGTTTTATTCTGACAAGCAGTGCATCAGCGCAAAACATTTTTCAAAACTGATTCGTCAGGCTTCTGGAAAACTCCCGATGGAACACATACGGCAACGGGTTGTCATTGAGGCAAAAACCCTTTTGCGTACCACCGACATGAGTATCCGGGAGATAGCCGATGCACTTCATTTCCCAACCGATTCTTTCTTCTGCCGGTATTTCAAACATGACACCGGATTATCGCCTTCCGATTATCGAAAGAACTGAGAGACAGATTCTTGGCAATACGGCCAAATACCAGGCAGTATCTCATTCCACAATTGTGTAATGACGTATACTGGGACTGCTATATCCAAGTCTTTGAAGTCCCCAGAATCTATAAGTAAATCTTGACTGAAAGAATCGGATTGGAAAAGATTCACTGCTCTCTCGTAGTCGTTATAGAATAACGCTTTTTCTAATTCATATATATCCTCCTGTTTTCCGCAACGGGGTGCCATTTATAACCCTCTATGAGGTCATCGAAGAGTATGAATGTGGCAAATACGTGCTTTTGTAAGGGTTAAAATATCATGCTCTGGTCATTATATATATGCAAATTACCATCTATAGAAGCATTAATACAGCATAAATCCTGCAAATTCAACTCTGTTTGTCGAATTTCCTTATTTCTCAAGCAGATTTCAGGAGTGGTTGGGAGGTAAATACCCCCTAAAAAAAACGAAACGAAGCGATGCGAGGTGACCCAAAACGCCTTGTCGATAGTTTGTAACTATCTCATATATAGCAAAATGACTTTTTTAGGACAAAATCTTGCGGAAAACAGGAGTTCCAAGAGGCACTGGAGCGGATGATGGAAAATCCCGACCTCGTCACCCTGCTGCGCCCGCTGATGGCCTACAACCTGAGCAGCACCCACCGGATGCGCTGGATAGAAGCCGACAACGATTACACCACGCAAGTGCTCTACCGCTTCGGCTTCCTATGGCCCACCACGGCCCGCGACTATGTCCATCGCTTCGTAGACACCATCATCGGCTTTGACTATTTCAACATCCCCACATCCTAAACCCCGAAAGGGTGGACAGAATGACAACTTCAATCATAATGAAAAAAATCTCAATTCTCTAATTCGGGAAAAATAGAAGAAGCGCATATGAATGGGACGGGAAACTTCAATCAATTAAAAAAATAAGTGGGGGACTTCAGTTTATTGATTACATAGTCGAGCGGCGGCAAGACCCGCCAACCTTCCATTGACCACTATGTCTGCCACCCCGTTGCCCCCCAGGCGATTGGCACCATGAAGGCCTCCTGTGACCTCACCCGCAGCAAACAGGCCAGGTATGGGTGTCCCGTCGGCCTTGAGCACTTGTGTTGCAGTATTGACGCTCAGACCACCCATCGTGTGGTGGATGGCTGGTTTCACACGAACCGCATAAAACGGGGCGGTTTCCAGTGCTGCAGTCATCTCTGTGGCACTGCGGAAGAAGTCATTGTCAACACCTGCTTTCTGCTGAGCGTTGTAGCGGGCAATGCTCTCCATGAGACTTTCTGCGGGGATGCCTGTGAGACCGGCAAGTTCAGATATGGTATTGCCCTGCACAAGCAGGTGTTGATTGGCATAAGTCTCGATGGATGCCAGCGATTGGCGCACGCCCTGGTCGAAGACAAGGAAGGCTTCTTCCGACTGTTGACTGAGGATGGCGGCCGACACTACGTCACGCGTGTCCATCTCATTGCAGAAACGTTTGCCGGAGTGGTTGACGAGGATGGCACCATTGCCACGCACCGCTTCCGTGATAAGGATATGATTCACCGCTTCTGCCGTGGGGTGGATTTGGATGTTTGCCAATTGTATTGTAGCGCCGCCGAGAGATGTCACCCAATCGAACGCGTCGCCCGTGGCACCTGGATGGTTGAGCGTGGCAAAGCCGCTGAGTGAGGGTTGCAGACGTGTCACCATCTCCATGTTGGCTCCAAAGCCTCCGGTTGCAATGACGACGGCCTTCGCTTTCAACGTGTAGGTGCTGCCGTCGGCATTCTGTACGTTGACACCCGTCACCGTGCCGTGGGAAGAGAGCAACCCGACAACCTTGTTGGATGTACGTATTTCGATGTTCTGATGAGCTGTTGCCTCTTTGAGTACCTTCATCAGATGAGGTCCGATGGCTGTGCCACCCTTGGGGCGGTGTGTCCGCTTGACACTGCTGCCTGCCATGAGCCCCACGTCGCTCAAGTCGGCACCCATTGTCGTCAACCACGAGATGGTGGCTGGCGCATGGTCCACGAAGTTCCACACCAACGAAGGTATGTTCTCTTGCTTGCCGCCGCGCATGATGTCATCGAAAAACAACTGTTTGCTGTCCTCTATGCCGAGCGATTTCTGCACATCTGTCTCAGCCGCATTGATGCCACCCGTGGAGTAGTTGGTGTTTCCACCGACGATGCCCTGTTTTTCCAAAACAATGATTTTCAAGTCACCGGTTTCTGCAGCAGCCACCGCCGCAGAGAGACCTGCTCCTCCGGCTCCAACCACCACGATGTCGCATGATCCGTCCTCGTATGTCTTTGCTTCCTTTGTCTGCTTGCCCATGGAAGCCAGAATCGCCATATTGATGGCATCGACGACACCCGTGGAAGTCAGTGTGGCTCCAGTCACGCCATCCACCTCTACGCTCATCAAATCCTGTTTGCCGACAGCATGGCCCAGGATGGTGTTGATGGCATCTTGCGCGAAGACCGATTCCGACTGGCTGACGACAATGGCTTGGACAACCTTCCCTTGCTCTACCACGATTTTTGCAATGATGTTTCCGCTGCGTCCCTCGCCACTTCCTGTCCATTCACCGTCCCGCAATCCTTCAATTACAGGTTCAGGGGCATTTTCGTCATCGTCCGAGCATGATGTGAATGCCATCAAACCGCAAATTGTGAAGATGGCGGCGAGCATCCAAGGTCTAAGATATTTCATATGGTTATTTCATTAAAGATTTGAGTACAAAGATATTACAAAAAGTCTTGTTCCCCCAAAAAAACGCCTCGATTCTAACCAGTATGAGGAAACCATGCGCGAAAAAGAGAAACATCGTATCTATAGTTTCGGTTGACAATTCTGAACACTCGCACAACCATTTAAACAATCTCGACATTGCCTGTCAGATTGCCTCTTTCATCCTTCTCGACCTTGATTTTAGCATAGGTGTCATTCAGGATGTCGATGATGCCAAGAGCTGTTGAACATATCGAAAGATTGATGAACATCCACCAGACTTTGCCCTTCTCATTGACCATCCCTACTCTGATTTGAGGTCTTTCTTGCATATCTATCACGTTTTTTGAGCCCAAAATGACGTTTAAAAATTTCTTGACATTCGACTTGTCGTTATCGCACTTTTCTGCGACCAGGCATGCAAGAAGAAATTTGGGGTCGGTGACCTTGATGTTTTGCTCACCGTTTTGGATGGCTTCCAATAATGGCTTCTTTGATTTGACTTCTGTCATGGTCTTACTTTTATGGTTCAATGCGTGATACTGCAAATATACAAAGATTATGCCATATAATATTAGGAAAAAGATTAATTTTGCATAGAAAAATAATCTATTAATCGAAAATAACATGAAATACTATTTCCCATTCGGAGAAACTGTTCGTCCATTAGTCCAGCAAGACAGAAGTCCCAAAAAGGTCTTTGTGTTGGGAGTTTATGCAAGTGCAGTTCATGCCCGATGGAAAAAAGTCAAAGATAAATCGGAATTTTTAATAATTTTGATGAGAAAAGATATACGTAAGATGAATACACGTATATGAAAATATGACAGAAAATACCCTATCAAATGATAAGTTTGACAGAAAACAGTATCTTTACATATAGTAAAGTGAAATGGTCGTAGAATAATATAATAAAGAAAACAAGCCCGATATGAAAAGAATAATGTTGTTGCTGGTGTTCTGCGCATCGCAGTTCACAGCATACTGTCAGAATCTGAAAGAATTGGAGACCATTCAAAAGGGGTGGTCGAAAAAGGTCATTACCGGTGTGAAAGACGGGAATATCTTCTCCCTGCTCACCGCTTTCAACAAGGTGTGGCCTACAGAGCCCGGCACCGCCATTCTGACCGATGGCGAGAACCCTGCAGCACAAGAAGACTGCTACCAATTCGAAATCGACCGCCCCAACGGCTACGTGAGCGCGGTGGAGTTGGGCGACTTCGGACAGGACCTTTCCGCCTGTGTGTGGCGTCGTTCCAACGGTCACAGGCTTTTCGCCGTGATGTTCCGTCAGTCGATAGGCATCTATCCTTATTCTATCGTGCTTTTCTACGACTACGACAAATCCAAACGCACACTCACACCCGAGCGCCATCCACTGACGGACTTCAGACCTGCCTATCCCCTTGGCGAATCTGTTGATGCCGTGTCCATTGAACTTCCGCGTGTGGGCAAGGATGTGGTGGTGAGCGAATATATCATGCCTTGGGGATGCTCCATCAAGCACACCTACAAATGGGACGGTATGAAGCCACATTGGTATTCCTCCACCATTGAGCATCTCGACAAGATGGAGAAGATATACAACGACCAATATGAGTTGGCCGAGCAAATCAACTTCACTAAGTACTGCCTCCATGACTTCGATGAGGACCATAACCCCGAACTTTGGCTTTTCTCCGACAACGATGACTACCAGGCCATCTACAGCATCAGGCAGGAGAATATCCGGATGCTCTCGTCAACCTATTACAAGACTCAATTCTCTTTCTTCCCCGACGCTGCTGCCATTTGTTCTTCAGGCGGATGCGGAACCGGCTGTATGCGTGCCGATTTCGTGGTGCTGAAGGACAGCAGTCCGCTCTATCGTTTCGTCGACCAGCAAGACTGGGACAACACGGCAGACGACATGGTAAGCACTTATTTCAAGGACGGTGTGAAACTGTCAAAAGCAGAAGGCGAGCGCATCATGGAATGCTTCAAAAACCCTGTTGAAATTGAGCCCGACAAGCGCGATATGACACCATAGCAGAGCTCCTAGTCAGATAAATCGGGATTTATATGCTTAATAATACTTTTGAAATATGAAAAGAATAGTATCGGCAATTATCTTTTCTTGCCTCACACTGTCGTTGATGGCACAGAATGGTATCAAAGTGAACTTTAAAGGTTCCAAGCCCACCGTCACAGATTTCACATGGGCCGCATTTCCTTCATTGAACCATGAAGATGAGGATGAGAGTGGTGACCGCCCATGGAAAGCCTTGGAAAATGCCATGAAACGTAACAGCAAAGGTCTTCCACAAGAGGAAGGCGAGAAGTTGACCATCGACTCAAAAAATGGATACATCCTTTTTGAACATGTAAGCGATGAACATGAAGATTATATTTTCAGGCTAGAAGTATGCTACTGGAACGAGTCGGATGGTAAACACAAACTAATTGCTTTCAATAATTTGGCAAGCTATGCAGATGGCAAGCCATGTTTAACCGAAGTGAGCAACTTCGTTTTCTACCGGTACAACAATGCTACGAAACGTATGGTGAGATGCGACCCTCCTGGGTTTGAAATTGAATACAACGGCGTGTATGAACTGCCGCGTATCGGCAAAGACATCATTTTCACTCAATGGAATGACGACGGCACTACTAAGCGGCAAATATTAAAATGGAATGGAAGACATTTTAAGTTTTAATCTGATTGGATAAATTCCAATTTGTCGAACAGGATGGAGAAAATCAAGTGTACCATTGACCACATCACCTACCAGAACCAGGAGAACGGTTATTCCGTCCTTCAGGCATCCGTCAAGGGTTTTCACGATAAGCAGACCCTTGTCGGCACGTTCCATGAGGTGACTGTAGGAGCCTGTCTTGTAGTCGAGGGTGAGTGGAAGGTGGACAAACGCTATGGTAGGCAGTTCGCTGCCCAGTCATGGGAGAAGGAACTGCCGGCCACCATCGTCGGCATCGAGAAATACCTTGGCAGCGGACTGGTCAAAGGTATCGGCCCGAAGTTTGCCAAGCTCATCGTCTCACATTTTGGTCTGGAGACTTTCGAGGTGATTGAGAAAGACACAGACCGGCTGCTTGAAGTCCCGGGTATAGGGAAGACACGTGTCGCCTTGATCCGCACCAGTTGGGAGAAACAGAAGGACGTGAAGGACATCATGGTATTCCTCCAAGGGCATGGTGTCAGTTCCACTTTCGCTGCGAAAATCTATAAGAAATACGGCAAGGAGAGCATTGAAAAAGTCAGCGACAATCCCTATTGCCTTGCCGATGACATCTGGGGCATCGGCTTCAAGACTGCCGACTCCATCGCAAAGAATTTAGGCTACACCAACAACGACCCGCGCCGATGCCGTAGCGGAATCCTCTATACCCTTGGCAAACTCTCCGAGGACGGCCACGTCTATGCGGAGAGGGAACAACTGCTGAAGACGGCCAAGGAATTGTTGCAGGCCGACGAGGAACCCATCACCGCCACGCTCGACCAGATGATAGAGAAAGAGGACCTGGTCATCGACGAAAGGCTACGGGTAGGCGAGCAAAGCTCGGGAATGGACGCCATCTTCCTGCCACCCTTCTACTATGCGGAGTGTGGTGTCGCCAATAAACTCAAACGGTTGATCGACACTTCCTCAAAAGACCTCTTTGAGGAAAACGTGAACATCGAAAAGATTGTCAGGAAAACGGGCATCCATTACGATGACGTGCAGGTGGCCGCCATCAAGCAAGCCGTACAATCCAAGGTCATGGTACTGACAGGAGGGCCTGGCACGGGCAAAACCACCACAACCATCGGCATCATCGCCGCCTTGCAATCCATGGGTCTGCGCATCCTTCTTGCCGCCCCCACGGGAAGAGCCGCCAAGCGAATGAGCGAAGCCACCGGCAAGGAGGCCAAGACTATCCACCGGCTTCTTGAATACAACCCTGCCGAGGGTTATGGCCGCAATGACGAGAACCCTCTGGATGGCGGTGCGCTCATTGTTGATGAGTGCTCTATGATAGATGTCATCCTGATGAACTCCCTGCTGAAGGCCATTCCCATCGACATGCGCCTGATACTTGTAGGCGACATCGACCAGTTGCCCAGCGTCGGAGCAGGAAACGTGCTCCGCGACATCATCGACTCAGAACGCATCCCTGTGGTGCGTCTCACCCGCATCTTCCGCCAGGCAATGAGTAGCCGGATCATCACCAATGCCCACAGAATCAACCAGGGCTTGTTTCCAGACATCAGCAATGGAAGGGACACCGACTTCTTCTTCATCCAGAAAGAAGACCCAAGTCTGGCAGCAGCCGAGATTGTCAACATTGTAAAGAACCGCATCCCCAAGGCATACCACATCAGCACCAACGACATCCAGGTGCTCACCCCCATGCAGCGCAGCGTGGTGGGCGCCGCCAACCTGAACGTCATCCTTCAGGAAGCCATCAACCCCGAGGGAGAGTCGCTCAGCCGGGGAGGATTCAAGTACCGCCAAGGCGACCGAGTGATGCAGATACGCAACAACTACGACAAGGATGTTTTCAATGGCGATGTGGGCTATATAGAAAGTGTCAATATGGATGACCGTTCCCTAACAGTCCGCTTCGAGGAAAGGCATGTGGAATATGAGGATTCGGAACTTGACGAACTGACCTTGGCATATGCCACGACCATCCACAAGTCACAAGGCTCGGAATATCCCGTGGTGGTCATCCCCTTGCTGATGACCCATTTCGTGATGCTCCAGAGAAACCTTGTCTATACAGGTATCACCAGGGCAAAGAAAATCTGTATCATCGTCGGTACCACCAAGGCATTAGCCTATTCCATCCACAACATGGTTGTGCAGAAGCGGAATACGAGGTTGAAGGAAAGGTTATCCACGTAATTCTAAGATATTCTTTTACCTATATGAATGGTGTCATATAAACGGGAAGCAGAAGAGTTTCCTTGTCCCTCTTTAAATCCTTTGTATAGATGAGATAGCGTCTTTCCACGATATATGAATATTTCTTGCAGAATGCATCAAGTGAAGCGTGGGTGTTGTAACCGGAGGATTTCACCTCTATGGGATGAATCTTGGCACCACGAGAGAGCAGAAAGTCAATCTCATAACTATGTGTCGCATCCTTAGGCCAAGTGTAATAGAAAAGTTTGTTGCCCGATGCGGCAAGCATCTGAGCAATTATATTTTCATATACATAACCAAGATTAGTGCTAAGCTTGTCATTCAGCAACTTCTGATAAATCATATTCTCTGTGTGATCTTTGTCCCAAAAGGCAAGAGTCACGAACAATCCTGTATCGGCACAGAAAATCTTGAACTTAGAAATGTCCTTAGTTAACGACATTCCAACATTAGGGTCATTTGAATGGTATGAGAAAAGGGTAGTCTTGCTGTCTTCAAGGTCTTTTATGAATTCCATCAGCTTGTCCTCATTCACATCGCCAAGCACTGCATAAGGTTTGTAGCGATTGTTTGTCTGGCTTAACTGAGACGGAATTTCCATATATAGCGTTTCCAGACGTCCCGTAGGGTCAAGTTTTTGGAAGTCCTCTTGATAAATTTTGATGATGCCACGCTTTGCAAGATCGACCATGCTGAAGTTGTTAGTTTCAAGATAGGCGTTGACAGCTTGGGGCATGCCACCTACAAGCATATACAATCTGAAGTCACGCATCTTGTCTCGGTGTGCCCTGTCGAGGGGCAGTCCTTTTTCATAGAATGTACGAAGCAAGGGCATGGTGGCTTCATCTCCCAAAGCCCATCGGAACTCCTCATAGTCCATTGGATAAAGCGTGACGCGCTCCTCTTCGCTGGGAATCGTGATGTTCTTTGTGTTCTTTTTGATGCTGATAAGCGAACCAGTCTCTATATAATCGTAGCGACCATCACTGACAAGATACTTGATGGCCTGACGGGCTTGGGGGCAATTCTGCACCTCGTCGAAAATAATGACGGACTTGCGTTTTTTCAGGACGACATTATACAAAGCTTGTAGTTGTAGGAAGATGTAATCCTTGTTCATCAGGTTGTTGAACAAAGACTTTACTTCATCGGATGCCTCGTTGAAATCTATAAGTATGTAAGACTCGTATTCGTTCTTGGCAAAATGTTCCACAAGTGTTGACTTGCCGACACGCCTGGCACCTTCTATCATAATAGCGGTCTTGCCATCCTGAACACGCTTCCACTCGAGAAGCCGGTCATATAGTTTACGCTTGAAGATTCGCTCCATAATAGATAAAACATATTAGATGAAGTGCAAAATTAGTCTATTTCCTTATTTTACGCAATTTTTTTAGTAGAAAAGTCCAAAAATACCGAAATTCTTTTTGCGAGAAAGTCCAAAAATACGTAAATTTTCAATTCTCAGTGTACCGCACTCTTTCAGTGGACACACGCAATTATTTGTTGCGTGAAGGCACCCTTTGCCCTCATCATACCGTTTGAAGGTCTTCCTGATGGAACACCTGGAGAATCGGGGCATTGAGCGCAATCTCTATGGACACCAATGTATCTATGGTGAAATTGTGGGTGCCTCGCATCCATTTGCTGATTTCTGCCTCGCTCTTGCCCAACAATTCAGCCAGATCCTTCTGCCTTAGACCTTTCTCCTCCAAGATTTGATGAATCCTGTCAACGATTTGGAAGGAAAGGTCCACCGACTTTCGTGTCTCGGGATTGACGTGCTTGCGACGCTCCT
>JAEEII010000045.1 GCA_016281295.1 Bacteroidales bacterium | reverse complement strand
TAGGAGACAGCCTGGTCAACATTTACACGCAACCTATCAGCCATTATTCCATAAAAGCCCAGGAGGGTGTTCGTTACATCTGGGCACTGGAGCCCGCCCATGCCGGTTGGTTGTACGCCAACGGGAACGAGGTGGATATCCTGTGGAACCGCTTTGAAAACATCACAACCACCACTTTATCCGTCACCACGGACAACGGATGCGAAGTGGCTCCATCAACCCTGTGCATCCAGACAATCGGGCATTCTACCTCAGAACAGCCTTCCTGGATGGTCAAAGTATTCCCCAATCCCACCGACGGGAAAGTCAACCTGGTTTGCGAGGAAACTTTGTTGGGAAAAGTCCAATTGGAAGTGTTCAACTTGATGGGTGAACGTATCGTCAGCCGTCCCATGAGCCATTTGATGAAAGGCGAGCAGGTCACCCTCGACCTGTCTTCTTACGCATCAGGGATCTATCTCATCAAACTCTCTTCAAGCCAGGGAAACTACCTGCAAAAAGTGAGTTTAAGGTGATTGCTGTCTTGGAGTCTTACATCAACCAGCTGTAATGCGGGTTTTTGAACAACGGGAAGACCAATCCTATCGTGGCTTCCCATCCCATCATCTTTCGTGTCATCCCGATGTCGTTCGGCAGCGTGTTCAAGAGTCCCATCTTATATCCGGCCTCAAGCCTTGCCAACAACTCGTAATTGCCAATCTCAATCTTGTAATTCACACCTGCGCCTGCTATCACATTGAGATGGAGGGTGGCGGCGTTCTTAGTGCCCCAGTTCATGGCAACTCCGTTCCAAACAGAATAGCCATTGATGGTGTATTTGTCGTTGATGGGCAAATAAAGGTATGTGCTGACTTCTGGCGCGACGAACAGATAGGGGATGAACTTCTTCCCGTGCTTGAGGTTTAACCGCACAGGCAGCCTTAATTGGACGAAAAACGAGGAGTCTCTTTCCGCATATCGAATGGTGTCCTTAGGCATTCTGGCATCCACTCCGGAAATCATCAGCTCCGCTCCGTATGAAAGGAGCGGGGTGATGCGCTCTACAGATAGGCCTCCCGTAACACAATGGAAGGCTTGCTCAGGATGCTGGTACAACACCGTGTGGTTCACGAAACTGCGATTCCCGATATGGTAGGCCATGTCCATGGCGCTGATGCCTCCCTTAATACCAATGCCAATGTTTTTCTCAGTGATTGGACTCTCAATGCCGTAATCCTGTGCATGCAACCATCCACAGGATAGCATCAAGACGGCTGAGAGTATGAATAGAATGCTCTTTTTCATCTGAAATGAGTGATATGCGTTTTCAATTCGCAAAGATAGCATCTTTTTTTGTACTTTTGCAATAGTAAATGCGTTAAAACAAAAAAGAATCGGATGAAAAGCCTCTTCTCCCTCCTCTGCACCCTGTTTTTGGTCTTGGGATGCTATGCCCAGCAGTTCGAATGGCCATGTGATAACCTTGACTACAAGGAGTCGGTCAAGACCGTTCTTCTGTATGCCGATGGAAACCAGAACAAAGAGCCCTTGATCCCGCTCGACAACATGACGGGTCGGCTCACCTTGTCGTTCGATATTCTTGGCAGTGAAGCCGATGTGCTCAATTATACCTTTATTCATTGCACCAACGACTGGTATCCTTCCGAAGTGCAACGGCTTTATTTTGCCACGGGTTATGACTATGGACAAATCGATGACTTCAAGTTTTCCAGGAACACCCTCATCGATTACGTGCATTATCAACTCTCTTTCCCCGAGGAAGATATGATGCCGATTGCTTCTGGAAACTATTTGCTCATTGTTTATGGTGATGAGCTCACGGAGGATCAAATCTATTTCACCCGTCGTTTCATGATTGTGGATGAAAAAGCCAACATCGACGCCTCTGTGCCTCGTTATTGTGATGAGCTGACTTTGAGCAACACCCATCAGCAGTTGAATATCAAAGTCACGCTTCCGAGCATCATGACCGGAAACGTGCAGCAATATACCCATCTCACCATCCGGCAAAACGGTCGTTGGGACAATGCCGTGATAGGTCTGAAGCCCAGTTTTATCTATCCTGACTATATCACTTACGAGCATCTTCCTCAAACCGTGTTTGAAGGGGCTAACCAATACCGGAGGATTAATTTCAGCAACTTCTATTTCCAGTCGGAGAATATCGCTCGTATTTATCAAACGGACGATTATTATGTGGTTGACTATGCGGTCTGTGAGTCCCGTGCGCGGAAACCTTACATCACCTACGAGGATATCTATGGGGAGAAATACATCTACGTGTCCAACGATGGGCTGGAGACTGATACCGAGGCTGATTACGCTTGGGTCAATCTTTTTTTGAGATGGCCTGCTCCGTTAACTCATGAGGATTTTTATGTGATGGGTGCCATCAACGATTGGAACTTCGACGAGCGCAACCAAATGAATTATGACGCGCAACTGGGCGGCTATCTCTGCCAGTTGTTGCTCAAACAGGGTTATTACAACTTCATGTTTGTCACCGCCGACCGCGATACTGGGGTGGTCTCCACCGAACTCACCGCGGGCAATCACTGGGATACGGAGAATCTGTACAGGATCTATTTCTATTATTATAACCCCAACAAAGGCTATGACGAACTTATCGGTTACACCACCCTCACCTCCCACTGAACGAATCACCCTTTTCGCCGAAGTGTTGCTTCCCATCCCGGTACCTGGAACTTTCACCTACCGTGTCCCGTATGCGTTGAATAATGCCATTAGGGTAGGGCAGCGGGCTGTGGTACAGTTTGGCAAGACCAAGATTATGTCGGGATTGGTCATGTCCATCACCGAAACCGTGCCTGGGGTCGAAGTGAAATTCCTGACCGACCTGCTGGACGATGTGCCTGTGGTCAATGACCTGCAACTCAAGTTCTGGGACTGGATCAAATCCTATTATCTTTGTCATCTCGGCGAGGTGATGCAGGCCGCCCTTCCTTCCGCGCTGAAGCTCAGCAGTGAGTCGAAAGTTGCCATTGCCCCCGACTTCGTTCTGGACAGTGTGGCCCTCAATGACTATGAATACATGATCGTGGAGGCTCTCCAGATACAACCGAAGATCGCCATCAGTGAAGTGAGTAAAATCATCGGCTTTAAAAAAGTCATGCCCTTGATTCATACCATGATGGAGAAAGGCATCCTGGTGATGGAGGAGGAGCTGAACGAGAAATACAAGGCCAAATATGAGCGTTTCGCGCGGCTTGCGGGAAAGTACCGCGACGAGGAGGAACTTCAATCCTTGATGGACAGCTTGACCAAAAGGGCTTACAAGCAATTGGAGGTGCTGTTGGCTTAT
>JAEEII010000044.1 GCA_016281295.1 Bacteroidales bacterium | reverse complement strand
CCTGACCATTGGTTGGCTTGAATTTCGCCCGTACCAAGAGGCACGTTGCCTTTTCAGTCCCGGGATGAGTGCGCTCGTACATGAAAAGAGGCGTGCCTGGGGACGTTGTAATAGCCGACTCGGCCGCGGCTGCCGTCGCAGGATAATTATTATCCATCGGTTCGTCCACGAACATAAAACCTTCGTATATCTCATCTCCATTCACCATCCTTCCCGTCGTTTCGTTATAGGTGTAGGCTGCATAGTCATCGACATAAGTGCCTGCCGCCATCGGGGCAACAGAACCCTTTGTAGGAACATTAACCAGCATCCAATGGATATCCTTCAGGTTTTCACTTGCCTGTTGGTCAACACTAAGGGTGACTTGTGCAAAATTTCGGATCAGGATAAGACCCGTGAAAGCATTTGCTGTCGGTGTGTCCGGTTCAAAGTTACCTTGCTCATCCGTCTTCATGATGCCATTTACATCTTTTTTGGGCAGGATACCGTCTTTCAGAATGATGCGAGTCCAGAAAGCGCCCACATTGTCGGAGGTGCTCATCTTCTCCATGATGGAAGCCTCCGTCTCGTCAACGAATTTGATGCTTTCGTCTCCATTGGCGATGATATGCACATGCGCTTCGCCTTCGTACACCGGAAGGAGGACTTTGAATTGATAGGTCGTTCCGTTGGAAGTGGCGTAACTACCCACAGGTTCTGCGAGAGAGTATGCCTGCGGATAGCCGGAGATGCCGAATACCGCAACCTTGATGTAGTCGATTTGTGGATCAGCGGAGCAATTCTTGGCTTTTGTCAGGGCTTGGATTTGCACGGCAGGTATCTCCAACTCCATCGTGACGGCCACCAAACCAGTCTCATTAGCTTTCGGGAGCAGTTGGCTGGGTTCCAACTCCTTTACGCAGGAAACCAAGCCTAGCAAAAGAACAAAAAGAATGTATATTGTCTTTTTCATAATCTCCACTTATTTATTGTCATAGAATCCCTGCCAGGAGGTAAGAGTCTCTTGAACAGGCTCCTCACCCCAATACCAAACATCGTAAATGCAACGCACAGCATGATCACCAGTATCAGTTCCATTAGTAGGGCTGAAATTTCTAGAATTGGAGTCATAATAGCGATGGGATGATGCCCAATAGTCGCCATTGAACATATTTGGAATAAAACCATTATTTGAAAGGGCAACAAGATATGAAATTTCCCCTTCAGTAGGAAGGCGCCAACGGCCAGCCGGATATCCATTTTCCTGATAGGACGCGCAACGCTCCTTAGCGCGATCGTAACTTACTGAGGTTGTTTTTCCATATGATGATGCTATCAAGAAACCAGGAGAAACGACTTTTCTGGAGTCAGTATCTGATAGACTGGCTTTATAATTAGTCACGCTGATATAATCCATTGAACCACCAACTGATTCCCGCGCATCTCCGATTACCAATCCAAGACTCTCATCAAGAATAGTAGGGTGGACTATGATATTATACTGGCTATTATTTGTACCACTACCCGTGACATTGTCGGGATTTGTAATACTACCGATTCTTCTTTGGTTATTATTACCATTTGTCCTATTATTCCAAGCGTAATGAAAGTCATCTGTTTGAGCCGGATCATCATAACTATAGCCATTAACAAAGACAACTCCATTCGACTTTTTGCTCGTCACATACAATGATGGATACTGGGTAATCGTCAAGTGCCTGTCGAAAGAATCGTCCTCGGCCTCCTCCAAATGAAGCGTCACCTTAAAAACATATGGAGCCATATCAAAAGCATTGTTCGGCTGATTGTTTACCGTCTGTCGATTGTCCATTGTGTGGTTGATTCGCAAATAGGAAGCGTTCTGAGGAATAGTAACCCAACTCCTGATTACGTTGTCACCAGCCGTACCTGTAGCAATGCCTTTTTTTGTCCGTAAAGCAGGCGTTGCAACCACTTCATCATCTTGCATAAAGTACTGTGGCGCTGGAGAAGAGCCGGACAAATCCATTTGGTAGATTTCATCTATATACGCGATAACCTTACCTGAAGAAACGAAGGAGATGTCAATTTGATTCACATACATATCATACTCGTTCTTCGGAATATCAAGAGAAATGTAACGTCCCGTTGCAACGCTGGAGGAAATTGGATTCTCGGGAGCAAGCCAATTTTTAACCAAATACTCGCCGGTCAAACCCACTTCTTTGTCGGAACCGATGATGTTGACAGTCACATTGTACTCATAGATGCGGTTGCCCTCGTTTACAGTCGCTCTCGGGATGACAATCTTGTAATAAACCTCTTTCTGTTTGTAGAGGATTTGCTGATCGGTTCCGTAGTTCTTGTAACCATACCAGGGAAGAACCAGTTTGATATACGGCTGGTTGTCGTCACCTTCCTTCATACTGATGGGGTAAGTATAGTAATGAGCCAGCTTTTTATTATCGGAAGTGGTTGTCGTGATGTCATTCATGAAATCATAGGCATACTCGAAGATGTCACGGGAACCGTCGCCCGGCACATTATTGTGAACTTCAGGTTTCGTACAAGTTTTCCAGGAATCTGCAACCAAATCGCGAGTCAGCGGACCGCCCAGCGTGGTGTGCTCGATGGCATTGGACAGATACACGCGGGTCTCTTCGCCGGAAGGTTGCGGAACCCACATGATATTCCCGCTCTCCTTCACCTCCTCATAGTTTTGATAAGTAAAATTCACCGTGACTTTAGAAGCCAGACGCTTGAGGGGAATTTCGTTGTCAGCAGCGTGCAAATCAATTACTTCCTCACCGGTCATGACAAAAAACAGTGCTTCGTCATTAGGTTCCATCTTCCGTGGCCAGCGAAGGCCGAAGTAATTGGTTCCAATCGAACCGCCGTTTTTGAAGAAAGATTCTCCGACCTCTAAACCATGTAACGCTGCCCATGTCTTTGCGTCTTCAGGAATAGTCGTATTAGGCGATTGAACGGCCGCTCCGTACTTATCTACAAAATTCGCCACGGCAAAAACCATCGCCTTGGTGGCACCGTCGGGGAAAATCTTTTCAAGTGCACTATGATCAAGCGTTTCCGTATAAGTTCCTTCAAGCCCGCCAAGATTATGCTCACTGGGTTTATATGTACCTCGGAAAAGATACTCGGCATCGTCGTCCACGGTATCATCCGTATTAAGCGGGAAAAAGAAATAATCGATCTGCTTAATAAGATCTTCGTTGCCCGTTGCCAACCGGTCAGCTTTTGTCATAACCCCACAAGAGAATGAAAGCGAAAAGGTCTGATCTTGGATGGAAGTAGGGGAATCTAACGGTTCCACGCAGGACGCCACGACAAGCATGGCCGCCAAAAAAGCAATATAATGGATGATTCTTTTCATACTTCTTAGCTATTAGGAGGTTGCCGGAATGGTCAGCGCATAGTTTGCACGGACTTCGGAATAGGCGCTGATCCATTCGTCGCTGCCATTAGGTTTGAACCAAATGTTAATCTGTGCCTTGTGCTCGACTCCATCCTGGCCGCTGGCAGCGCGAACTTGAAAATAAACTGTGTCATGGCTTATGTCCTCGCCGGCATTCTGGTTGTGGCGAGACCATGTAGTACCGTTGTATATCCAAATTTCGTACATGTCCTCATCGACCGTCGTCGCGCCATAAGCGGGGATAAGTCCTAATTTATACTTGCCGGACTGGGGATAATTTACTGTAAAATAGCCTTGAGCAGGGAAATAGCCATCATAGAGCGCCCCATTTACAGTCGGCTGATAATACATATAAACGGCATAGTCCTCATCAACTACCGTATTCGTTTCTACACCTCCGACAGTTACCTTCGAGTTCATCCAAGTCACGTTCGACATGTTGATGGAACCAGTCGCCGTGTTAATAGCAGGGATATTGGCTTGATCCCAATCCTGGACAACGAATTTCAACTTGAGCTCCTCCGGGTAGAGCAAAAGATTATAGGAGTTAATCTTACCGGCTTCCCAAACAACATTGGCGGGGAGACTAACGCTCTTCGTTTTCGCGGAACCACCCGCAGGGGTATAGTTGACCGTGATTGTCGCGGCACCCTCTGTAAGCGTCTGAGGCCAGATCATGTAAGGAGTGGCTGTGGCATCATCGCCCTCCAACTTACTTCCATCCAGTACGTCAACGATTTCCTCCGGATCCAGAAGAACCGCGTTGCTGGAACCGCTGAAACCGCCGAAATTGCCAGAGGTAGTAAGCCCCGTAATTGCGGGAACCACCTTGGTCGCGTCTTCGGTAGTCCCGAAAGTAACGGTCGCACTGGCCTTATTGGGCAGTGTGACGGTGACGGAATTCACGGTCAACGCTGCACCGGTGTAGTTCTCCATCGAAATGCGGATGGCAGAAAACAAGTGATCGAAAACCAGAGGAACAGGCTCATTGATAACATGTCCTGCTTTCCAATCAGCTGCCGTTGTGGAAATGATATTGGAATAGAGTATGTCCGTTTGATTCGAATTCCAGGCAAGAACCTTTTCGGAAATAGTCAAGGTCGTTCCATCGAGGTTTCCGCCATTATGGGTATAACCAAAGAGTTTGTGAGAACCGTTTTCCCAATAATAAGTATTGCCTGATTCATACACCCATGCTTCGTCTGGGGGGCTGTATGTAATGACATCCCTGATAAAGGGGTCCGTAGAAGTCCCCATCAAGTCGATAACGGAAAAAGCCTGATCGGTCAGGTTGTCGCTCGTTACCATTGCCTTGGTTACAACGGACTTCGGCGCAAAGCGAATCAGACCACCGTCGGAGGTCACCTCCTCAAATTGGTTACAGGAGACCGCAAGGCCCAGAGCGATAATAATCGTCGTGTATTGAATAATTCTTTTCATATATCGCCTCCTCTCGTTATATGATCACTTGTGTCGGATCGAGTGGCACCCACTCGTTAACGGAAACATCGTAGAAAATGCGCCACGTCGCACCTTTATCTACGGCAATCGCTTTGAACCTGGCCTTGTGGCCTGCCGGGAAAGTAAGCCATTGGAACTCGTTGTTACTGTCCTTTTGCTGCAACTTAAGTGTACGCACTTTGTTCACACCATCAGCCGTGAGATCAAGGGTGATCGATACCTTATCCAAGTCGTTCGGCAGAGCAAAGAGTGTGAAGGTTACCCCCTTGTTCGTATCAATCTTAGTCCCTGAAGGGAATCTCACGGTAAGAGATTTCTCGCACTCCTCGTATCCATCCCAATATGCTTTGTTCGATTCGTCAATAAAATAAATCTGACTATTCTCAATATAAAACAATTTTGGATTCTCGCTTTCTGGATCGCCGCTCCAAAGCCCAGGTGCGTAAATGCAAGTTCCAGTCATGTAGCAATGGTCGCTGTCATTCTCAGTCGACAGTTTAAAACTGTTCAGCGTAATCTCGCCTTCCTTACTCTTGAGGTTGAACTCGAAAGCCGTGAAGGCAGGGTAGAACTTAAGATCCACCTTCGTTCCACTAGTCACGTTCTGTTGCATAGCGAGCAATGGTAATGAAGAGATATCCGGAGAATGGACGCCATCCGTGAGAGAAATAGTCTGATTATTAGGATTAGGAATTACTAGGGTAAAAGCAAGTCCTCCGTTGTTAAACCAGTTGATTCCCGTATTTTTCGGATAAACGCCATAAAATGTTGCATTGCCACTGCTGGCATTCCAATACAATCCACGGCCATCAGGACTCGCCGTCGTTTCATCCTCATTCTCACCCAAAGTATTAGACAAATTCGCCTTACTCTCGTGGCCATCCGTCGTTATATTAGTAAGATAGTAGTCGTCATAGACATAATTGACAGTAGTTTGTCCAGCCCCTGTCTCGCCAATCTCATGCGCTGCACCATCTTGACCGGTAAGATAGTTCGTGTTAGGGCTATATATGCGGATCATGTCATTAGATCCCCATCCAATGATTGCGTACCCGCCATTTTCTCCTGTGTAGGAAGTTTTTGTCGCAACGCTACCTTTGGAAGTTGCAGTGAACTTTACCTTACGGCCTCCTCCATCGGAAATAGGCTCGCAACCTGCCAGCAAAGACAGCATGCCGGTAAGAAAGATAAGGCAGATTACTCGATTTCTCATTGTGCATCCTCCCACTCGTGATTGAATGTATTGCCTGAAGTGTCGTAATTGTAAGGATCGATCTTCTGGCCGACAGACGTAATGTCGTTGTTGTCCACAATCGACCCTGCCAGCAGCGCAACTCCCAAAGAGAGGGCCGTCTGCCGCAGAATCGCAGGAGCCACATATTGTTGTTTTCGTTTCATATTGCAACAAAAATATTACTATCTTTGACAAAATCTCTTCGTAAGAGATACTATACCAGCTGGCAAAGTTATGCTACATTAGTCAAAAAAACAAACTTTTTCGACTTTTTATTAATTTCCCGGAGCCCCTTTAT
>JAEEII010000043.1 GCA_016281295.1 Bacteroidales bacterium | reverse complement strand
TAGGTGGCACTAGCATCGAGGACAGCGGTAGCCAACACAACGTCGGATTCGCCTTCGATCTGAGTCCAAGTGCCAGCGTCATCAATGGTGAACCATCTGATGTCGTAAGCATCCGGTTTCAAAACACCATAATCCCATCTCAGGGTAGCAACGCTATGATAGCAAATCGGGTTGGCGCCATCAAGAACGATGAGAGGAGTGTTCGGGATGGTAGCGACGTTCACTTCGAAGGGCTCATTCAGCGTAAACTCGCAAGGAGCTTCGGCAGTGCCTTCAGTAGCAGGGTTGTAGGTGACATTGTAGATACCAGCGTCATCCACAGTGCAAGGATTGATCACGAGGAGAGGCTCGGTGGTGGTAGCAACCTCAGCACCGTCTTTCATCCAAGTGAAGGTACCATTGAAGGTATAGTCAGCGGGATCGGCAACAATTTCGAGGTGGATGCTGTCGCCGTCGCAGTTATAGTGAGCATTGTAGTAGAGTTCAGGATCATCAGAGATCTTGATTTGCTCTTTGATAGCGATGGTCTTAGGAGCAGCATAGACCTGGAATGACTTGGTCTCGGTTGCGAAAGCACCATACTTCTGGCTGGTGAAAGCGGTGGTGTAGTACCACGTGCCAGGGATGTCGAAGGTAAGAGCAGCCAGCATATTGTCCATCTCGGTATAAGCGGCAGGACCATAGAGGCCAGGGCTGTTTTCATAGTGATGGGTGGTGCCATTAGGATCGATGAAGTCGAAGCTATGAGCGTGAGCAGCAGTCAAGGTATGTGGTGATTCCGGAACGTGAGCGTTATTGCTCAGAATACCCTGCCACTGGCAGATAGGATTGAGGTTATCAAGAGTAATCTGATTATACTTAGCAGTCACAGTGACATTGCCGCAAGGCATGGTGAAAGTAGCGATACCCTCTTCCTTATTAGTAACAGTGATTGCAACAGGGGTGTTACCTTTCTTAGCGGTTAAGTCGGTAAGGAACCAGCCAGCGGGATGTGCATAGTGCAGCGTGACAGTGGCTTCGTTCTCAACATCGGCGGAACCGTCAATGGTCAACCAACCAGTGGTGGAGGTGCCAGTGTTACCAGGAGTGAGGACCACGTTCAGGGTAACGTGATGGTCAATACCATGCCATTCGCCTTCGATGTCAACATCGAAAGCAGGCATTGCGAATTGGCCAACGAGGTTAGCGTCGAGCTCAGCGGCTTCGATGGTGTAAAGCACCTCGTGAGTTTCCCTATTCTTCACATAGACTCTGTCGAGTTCATAGCACTCTTCGTTTTCAACTTTGAACTTCACGATCTTAGCGGGTTTGTAACCCTGCTGAGTGGTGTACTGATCGGTGAATTCACCAGCGGCGTTCACTTTGTTCAGTTTGATAGTGCCATTCTCGCTAGGCGTGCAGTAAGCCATGTAAGGTCTATATTCGAATTCAAAGATCAGACCAGCCATTTCAGTTTTACCAATAGCGGAGATAAGGGTAGTAGCACCAGTTTCGGGGTCAACATAAACGAGGTTGGTATTGTTGTCTTTGTCGCACTGCCACCAAACGAGGCGGTCAAAGTCCTTGTGATCGAAAGCCATGGTCTGGATGTGCTGAGCAGGCCAGTTGACTTCGCCAATCTCGAAAGGATCTTCGAGGTTTTCATCGTCAGCCTCAAACTTATACAGTTTGGAAGTAGAAGTGCCATCTTCACTCACGGAGATGAAGAACACTTCACCAGCGAGGTTGCAGGCCAAGGTGATAGGACGACCGATTCCAGGATGATCAGCGGGATCATAGAGGAGTTCAACTGAACCGGCAAAGTCGGTGTTCCAGTCCATATTCACCAAATAAATCTTACCATACTGCATACCAAGCATACGGCCTTCTTGACCGGGAGCGTTGTGGTAGTAGTCATAGGTGAGTTCCAGCATGTTTTTAGCAGTGGGGTTGAGCTTGTTGTTGTCAGTACCATCCGCATACATCAAACGGTGGAAACCTTTGGTAAGGTCATCAGCGTAAGCCCACACAGGGAACAACTCATCGTCGCCACTGGCGGGGTAAGGTTTGTAGTACTCAGCGGAGCTGAAATAGAAATTGTCGAACCTCCGGACGGTTTGGATAGCACCGCCCTTGGTGACCGAGTAATAATAACCATAATGATGGTTCTGCTCAGGGACGAACATGGCATGAGCCCAAATGGCGGTGTCAGCTTCGTCACCTGCGTCACGACCTTTCATCAGGTTCATCTGAAGTCTCGAAGGCAATTCCTTTGACACTGGACCAGGGCCAAAGATTGCCTCATCGTTTTGCGTTGCAAAACCTGCATGATTCTGAGCATAGCCGAGGAACGGCATCACTAACAGCAAACATGCAATCCATAGAACTTTTTTCATAGTTGAAAAATTTGGTTAATAATTTAGTTAATTAATGATTTAGATTGAATCTCAAACAAATTGGTGAGTTTCTGGGTCCACATCCCTCCGCTCATGGGTTCTCTACTATTAATATAATAAGGTGTCAATCCTTTTGGTTCTTTTGGGAAAACCACAGCAAAGAATACGGCGAACCGGGGAGATTCGGAGGCTTTAGCCACAGAAAAAGCCACACTCAAGGCAAGGTTACCCTTAGTGTTGGCGTTTTTGTTGCTCTGACTACATTCTGTGCCAATGCGCTTTACCATGATCTTCTATAAATCTAAAACAATTGTTCTAACAAGGTCCACCGACGTTTTTAGGGTCGATTCGGACGTGCAAATATACAAAAAAATGGAATAGTGAAAATGTTTTTACTTTTTTTTTCTAAAAAACATGCATTTTTTCACTGCATCTCCCCTACTAAATGCAAGGCTTGAGACACAGTTGCGACCTCTTTGATGGTTAATATCAGTTTCCCGTGCGCTTCTTTCACAGTGCATCGTTTGGGGTGATTAAGGATGTATTGCATGACTTTTTGATAAGTCTGTGTATCATAATACACTGATTCTTGATTACTTACAAAATGCGCAATCATCAAATTGTCACGCAGTATGATTTTCTCGAATCCAAGATCCTTGGCGACCCAGCGTAGCCTGAGTGTGTTAAGCAAGTCGAGAACCGGTTTAGGCATGGGACCGAAGCGGTCGGTGAGGTTTTTCCCGAACGCTTGTAGCCGTTCCTCGGTTTTGATATGGTCGAGTTCGGTGTAAAGGCTGATTCGCTCGGCAGTGGAGCTGATGTAATCGGAGGGCAGCAACACCTCCATG
>JAEEII010000042.1 GCA_016281295.1 Bacteroidales bacterium | reverse complement strand
CGAAGCAGCGGCAAAGCATCCTTCGCGCACCATGATTTTCCCTTTCTCAAAGCCGGGTAGGTTATGCAGTCCGTAGGCCACATCGGGCTTGATTTGCTCGAACAGAGGGTCTTCCAAGATGGCCTTTGCTCCTTGTCCGGTCTCTTCGGCGGGTTGGAAGAGCAAGATCACTTCCCCTTGGTCGGGCCGTTGCTCGCCAAGCCATTGAGCCAGTCCGCAGAGGATGGTGGCGTGTCCATCGTGTCCGCATTTATGCGACACGCCCGGCTTTTGAGAACGGTAGGGAATCTCGTTTGGTTCGGGGATGTGGAGCGCGTCAATATCTCCCCGGATTAAAATCCGTTTGCCAGGCTTCTCACCTTTATAAATAGCTGCCAAGCCGAAGCCGCCAATCTTTTCAATCAGCTTGTCGGGTCGGGTCTGTCGCACCCATTCGTTTAAAATCTTGTTAGTCAACGCCTCTTTTCCCGAAAGCTCGGGATGTGCATGGAGGATATGTCGTAGTTCGATGAGGGTTTGCATGATAATCTCTTTTTTTTGCAAAAATAAAGAAATTCAAAGAAATATACTATTTTTGCTCCCGAAATAATAAACTGACATGACCAACGTACTTTATCCACTGAAATTCAAGCCCATCTTCAAAGACAAGATCTGGGGTGGACGAAAAATCAAGGAACAGCTTGGCATGGACTATGGCCCGCTGCCCAATTGTGGCGAGGTGTGGCTGCTCTCCGGCCTTTGGGACGAACAAAGTGTCATCGACAATGGTGACTTCGAGGGAGATGAGATCAACGACCTCGTGGAGACCTTCATGGGTGACCTGGTGGGGGAGGATGTCTTCGATAAATATGGAGAGCAGTTCCCGTTGCTCATCAAGATTATTGATGCCAACGACTGGCTCTCGGTGCAAGTGCATCCCGATGATGAGCTGGCTGAGAAACGGGAGCTGGGTAACGGCAAGACCGAGATGTGGTATGTGATGCAAGCCGATCCTGGAGCGGAGTTGGTTGCTGGCTTTAATTGCGAGATGAGCCGCATGAAATACATCCGTGTGTTGAAAGACAACGCCATCGAATCGGTGCTGAACCACGAGATGGTGGAAAAAGGGGATGTCTTTTATATTCCCGCTGGTCGCGTTCATGCGCTCGGCCCAGGCATCATGGTGGCTGAGATTCAGCAGACTAGCGACACCACCTATCGCATTTATGACTGGGATCGCATCGACCTCGCTGGGATGCGCCGTGAACTGCATATCCCTCAATCGCTCGACGCGGTGGATTTCGACCCTGTGGAGAACTACAAAACACCTTATACGACTGTCCTTAACAAGACCGTGCCCGTGATCGACTCGCCTTATTTCACAACTAATATACTTCAACTTCAAGGCGAGATGGCTAAAGACTATTCCGAACTTGACTCTTTCGTGCTCCTGATGCCCGTGGAAGGAAAATTTTCGTTGGAATGGGAAAATGGCTCGGTATTTGTTAATTGCGGCGAGGTTGTCTTGATCCCTAACGTCATTGAAAAAGTGAATATCAAAACGCTACCCACAACACGTCTTTTGGAAATCTATGTAACAAATAATAGTTAAACTATAAACAATTTTTTTACCATGAAAAAACTAATTGCTCTTTTTGTTGCTGTGATGGCCGTTTCGGGTCTTTTTGCACAGCAGAAATCGGATCTTCCCAATGTGACTATCAAGAACTTGCAGGGAAAAGATGTCAACATCGCCAAGTTATCGAATGACGGAAAACCTTTTGTGATGACTTTTTGGGCTACCTGGTGCGGCCCTTGTATCAAGGAACACAATGCTTTGGACGAGGTGTATGAGGACTGGCAGGATGAGACGGGCGTGAAAATCTTTTCTGTTTCTATCGACGACTCGCGTTCCACCGCCAAGGTGAAGCCTTTTGTTGAAGGCAAGGGCTGGGAGTTTGAGGTGCTTCTCGACGTGAACAAAGACCTTGCTCGCGCCATGAACGTGAACAATCCACCTTACACCTTCCTCTTCGACGGCAAAGGCAAACTGGTGTATCAACACTCTGGTTATTTCGAGGGCGCTGAAAACGACCTCTACGAGGAGATACTGAAAGTTTCAAAGAAATAAATATGGACTCGCGACGCGGGACTCGTGATGTGTGTCTCGAGTCCCACGTCAAAACCCTCTCTTTTCTATGAAAAACCTTTTCTTTTTACTATTATTGATATTTGGCGCGCTTTCTTTGCGTGCCCAATCGTTTTTGGAGAATGCCCAAGTGAATGGCAGCTTCCAAACGGATGCGCAATACTATCGTAAAGATCAAGCCATTGATATTTTGGATCTTAAAGACAAGAAGCTCGGTGTCAACGGCTTCGGTAAGATTGGTTATACTTACGGCGACTTCTCGGCGGGAATCCGCTTCGAGGCGTTCCTTCCTGAATTGAATGGTTTTCGTCCTGAGTTGAACGGCGTGGGCTTGGCCAACTTCTTCGCCTCTTATGACAATGGCTTTATCGGTGTCACCGTGGGTGATATCTATGACCAGTTTGGAAGTGGCTTGGTGTTCCGTACCTACGAAGAATGGTCGTTGGGAATGGACAATGCCTTGCGTGGCGTGAGGACAGTCCTCCGTCCTTGCAATGGCCTCACCTTGAAAGGTGTCTATGGCCGCCAACGTTTTTATTGGGCTCCCTACAACGAACGTGACTTTGCCGCTGACGACAATCGTGGCATCGTCCGTGGCGTGGATGCCGAGTGGGATCTCAACCAAAGCCTCTCCTCTATGAGTGAATCAGAGTTGAAGATGAGCCTTGGCGGTAGCTTCGTCAGTAAAAAACAAGAGGATATGAGCTCGTTTTATAACATTCCTGAGAATGTGTCCGCTGCCGCAGGAAGAATCAATCTGGGTTATGGACGCTTTAACTTCAGCACGGAATATGCCTACAAAATCAACGACCCTTCCTCAATCAATAACTTCATTTACAAGTCGGGAAGAGCATTGCTGTCGTCCTTGTCCTATTCACAGAAAGGTTTGGGCGTGGTGCTTCAGCTGAAACGTACCGACAACATGAGTTTCAAGTCGATGTACACCGCCAAGCAGAACGACCTCGACATCAACTTCATCCCTCCCATCAACTATACGCATACGCACAGCCTGCCTTCCATGTACACTTATTCCACCCAACCCAACGGTGAGATGGCGGCACAGTTCCAAGTGAACTATACCATCCCCAAAGGAACGGCTCTTGGGGGTAAATATGGAACCAAACTCGCCTTTAATTTCAGTCAAGTCAATGATATTGTGCGTGATTCGGTGATGATGGGTCAAAACACGGTTTTGAACTATCCTGGCTCTTTGGGTTATACCTCCCGTTTTTTTGCTGTCAGCAACCATCGCTTCTTTCGTGATATCAATGTGGAAGTTGACAAAAAGATCAATTCTGACTGGCATATCACCGCGCAATACATTAATTTGCGTTATGACATGGAGACCATCGAAGGCCATACCGGTGCTCCAGAGGTGAAGGCTAACATCGGTTTCTTGGATGTGACTTATAAAATCAACAAACGACAGAGCTTGCGTTGTGAGGTGCAAGGCCTTTGGGAGAACGAAGTCCACAGTGGCTATGTCTATGAGGAAAGCGAAAAGAGAGACTACCAGAAGCGCGGCCATTGGGCAGCTGCTTTGTTGGAGTACACCATTACCCCGCATTGGTCGTTCTCCATCGGCGACAAATGGAACTATGGCAACCCGGTGCCTGAATACCGCGACCATTATTTCACGGGTACAGTCAGCTATATCCAAGACGCTACCCGTGTCATGCTGAGTGCCGGTCGTCAGAGCGAAGGCGTGGTGTGCGTCGGTGGCGTGTGCCGTACGGTCCCCGCTTCCTCAGGCGTTTCTTTGACTGTTTCAACTAGTTTCTAACTTTGTAAATTATTCTTTATGAAAACGATAAAAAGATTCAGTTTGACCTTGTTGGCCTTTTTGTTCCTGTTTACAGCCTGCGATATTGAAAAAGAGCCTTTTATTCAAGATGCTGAAAGCGAGAAAGCAATTTTGAGTTTTGTTGTGGATTCCGTCGCGGGAGTGATTGATGAATCTGCCTTGACGGTGACGCTCACTTTCCCTCAAGGGGTGGATGTGAGTCATCTGACGCCTGTCATTAAAGTGTCGGCATACGCCACGATTCAACCGGAGTCGGGCGTGGAACAGGATTTCACGAACCCTGTCATTTATACGGTCACGGCCTTCGACGGCTCTACTGTGGCATATCAGGTGAGCGCGGTGATTTCCAATCCAGAAAACGAGAAAAGCATCCTCTCATTCACGGTGGAGGACCCGGCTTGTGAAGGTTTGATCAACGAAAATGAAAAAACCATCATGTTGGCATTCCCTGTTGGGACAGACCTCACCCATCTGGTACCCACCATTGAGGTGTCGGAAGGCGCCACGGTTGATCCCGCCTCGGGTGTTGAACAGGATTTCAGTAATCCAGTGGTATATACTGTGACAGCCTTGAATGGCTCGGCCGTGGAATACACTGTGACGGCCATTGTGGCAGATGAGCCTTGGGAAGCTACTGGTAAAACGGTGTTGATCAAAGATTTTACTGGCGCCCGTTGTGTCAACTGCCCCGATGCGGCTGAATACGCCCATAATCTGCAACATCAGTTGGGAGAAGATCGTGTCTTTATCCTGAGTGTCCATGCTGGCTATCTCGCACAACCTGTAGGTTTCTTCCCTGATTTCATCACGCCAGAAGGCGATGAATGGTATGCGGGTAACACCTCAAATCCTTTGTTCTGTGTCGATCAAATTGGCTTGGATGGTGGCCATGCTTTGTATGTGGAACAGCTCGACTCGCCTGTCCAAGCCGCAATAGAGGAGGATCAGACCTTCGAGTTGCGGATCACCAATTGGTTTGACGCTGAGAGCCGACAGCTGCAAGTGGAGGCTACCGCAATGGCTTTGGCTGAGTTGAATGGAAATTATTCCGTCACGGTATG
>JAEEII010000041.1 GCA_016281295.1 Bacteroidales bacterium | reverse complement strand
TCTCAATTTAAAAAAAAGTGTTATCTTTGCAGTCCCAAAAAGACTGAATTTAATATTAAATAATTGAATATGAAGAAATTAGCCGTTATTGCTTTCGGTGGCAATGCCCTTTTAAGAGGCGGACAAAGAGGAACGTACAGAGAACAGATGCAGAATGTAACAGAGACTTGCAAATCGCTGCTTCCCTTCCTCAAGAATGATTATAATTTGGTTATTGGCCATGGCAATGGCCCTCAAGTGGGCAATGTGATGCTTCAGAACGAAGCTGGCAACCAAGTGTTTAACGTGCCTGACATGCCTATCGACTTCTGTGTTGCTGAGACTCAGGGATTGATTGGATTCATGATTGAGATGGGTTTGGACAAGGTGTTTGCCCAAGAAGGCATGCGCCGTAATGTGGTCACTTTGGTGACGCAAGTCATCGTTGACAAGGATGACCCGATGTTTGCGAACCCCACCAAGCCGGTAGGTCCTTATTACACCAAGGAACAAGCGGACAAATACGCTGCTGAGACGGGCGCTGTCTATAAAGAAGACCCCAAAGGCCGTGGCTGGCGCAAGGTGGTGGCATCACCCAAGCCCATTGGCATCCAGAACATCGACATCGTGAAACGTCTCGCCGATGAAGGTAACATCGTCATCACCGTGGGTGGTGGTGGTATTCCGGTCATCGAAAAGAAAGGCTGCCTCTGTGGCGTGGAAGCCGTCATCGACAAGGATCTCGCCTCGGCCATGACCGCCATCAACATCAAAGCCGACGAGTTCTACATCCTCACCGACGTTCCGAAAGTCTATATCAACTTCCGCAAGGAGAACGAGCAAGCACTGAACACCATCACTGTGGCCGAAGCTAAGAAACACCTCGCCGACGGTCAGTTCACCGAAGGCAGCATGGCTCCCAAGGTACGCGCCGCCATCCTCTTCGTCGAAGCCACTGGCCATCAAGCCATCATCACTGAGGCCACCAGCCTTACCGACCCGACCTGTGGCACCAGAATCGTCCCATAATAAATTATGACAACCATGAAAAAAGGAATCGCAATCATTGCCATGAGCCTTCTGATGGGTCTGGGATTCACCGCTTGCAATAACTCCCCCCTCACAGGTACCTGGATCGACCCTGCTGACGAGGACAGCGTGTTTGGAGAGACTGGCTTCACCCTCGAGAAAGACGGTACCGTGACCCCTATCAATATGGGTTACCGCGAATATAACGCATGGGAGAAAGTCGGCGACCAGCTGATTCTGAAAGGCAACTACACTGGCACCAACCCTCGTGAGTTCGCCGACACCTTGTGGATTGACGAAGTCACCAAAGAGCATCTGGTACTGAAAGACTTAGGGAACTACTCCGTTACCTACCAGAGGAAGGTTGAGAATTGAGAATGGAGAGGGGGAGCGTTCTACCCTGGGTCTTTTCTACCGAGGTTTAACCCCTAACGGGGTACCCATTCTCAACGTTCATAAACCCTCTACCTAGGTTTAACCCCTAAAGGGATACCCACTCTCAATTCTCCGAGCCAGAGAATCAAGGAGGTGCTGAGGATGATTCGGATCCAGTCGCCAAGCGATAAAGGAACCACTTCAAACATCTCGCCACCAAAGGTGACAATGAGAATCTGTCCCACCAATATGATAGCCAAGGTCAAGCAAAAGCCCTTGGCTATATTTTTTGAAAAGAGCCCGTGGAAAGCCGACTGTCCTGTCATAAAAGCTTTTGCGTTGAAGATATTCCAGAACTGCAAGAACACAAAGATGGTAAAGAACAGGGTGAGTTCGTATGGGCTGATGCCGTTATGGACATGGGTAAAATCGAAATAATGGAGGAAATAATCCCTCAACGAGAAATCGGCGAGCGAGGTAAGTTCGACATGCTTGAAGTATTGGACAAGGCCAAACAAAACTGCCACAAAGAACAATCCCACGCCGAAGATGCGTATCATCATGGGTTTAGAGATGATATAGGCCGTTCGGGAACGAGGTCTCTCCTTCATCACCTTCGGGTCAGGTGGCAGTGACGCCAGTGCCAATGCCGCAAAGGTGTCCATGATAAGGTTGACCCAAAGCATCTGAGTCACTGTCAGTGGGGACTCCGTGCCCAGCACTGCACCCAGAAGGACGATAAGGCAAGCCGCCACATTGATGGTCATCTGGAAAAGGATAAAACGCTGGATGTTATGATACAAGGAACGACCCCACACCACAGCCCTGGCAATACTCTTAAAGGAGTTGTCAAGGATGGTGATGGCGCTGGCTTCCTTGGCCACTGCGGTGCCATCGCCCATCGAAAGGCCGATTTGTGCCGCATTCAACGCAGGGGCATCGTTGGTGCCATCACCCGTGACCGCCACCACCTCGCCATTGCGCTGTAGCAGTCGCACCAGCCTTTCCTTATCCATCGGCCTAGCCCTTGACATGATCTTGATGTCGCCAACCCGCTCCAGCAAGTCATCATCACTAAGGCTGCCGAACTCTTTCCCAGTGATATGGTTCACCTCATCACAATCCTCGTCAGTCCAAAGTCCAATCTGACGACCGATCTCCTTAGCGGTAGCCGAGGTATCACCCGTCACAATCTTGACATGGATCCCTGCATCGATACATTCACCTATTGCCTCCGGCACATCTTCCCTGACGGGATCCGAGATAGCACAAGTGCCCAAATAACACAAATCATTGGTAAGGAGCTTCTCGCCATCAAACAGAGTCTCCAATTCATCTGTTGACACAAAACGATAAGCGAAGCCCAGGGTACGCATGGCTTGATTTTGATATTCCAGAAGTCTTTGTTCCACGGCTTCACGATAATCCGCCAACGGCACCTCCCCTTCTTGCATCCGGATGGTAGCACTATGTTTCAGAACCATCTCAGGAGCCCCTTTGACATAAAGGATGCCCATTCCAGGTTCATCCGTGGCCACGATGGTGGCCATGAACTTATATTTGGTTGAGAAAGGCCATTGTTTCAAGATTCTCTCATGGTCACGATAACGGATATAATCCACGTTTTGCTTGAACAGCCATGCCAACAAAGCCGCTTCGGTAGGGTTGCCCACTGCCTTGGCTTCGGTCTTATCGGAGAAATCGAGATAGGCCGTAGAATTCATGGCGATGCCCTCTCTCATCAACACGGAGGTCTGCGAGTTA
>JAEEII010000040.1 GCA_016281295.1 Bacteroidales bacterium | reverse complement strand
CTCATTCGCAGCTTCGCCACCCGCCAGAGCGTTGAGATGGTCTTCCTCTCGGCCGGTGCCAAGGACATCAAACTTGAGGAATCCATCATCCTTGTTCACATCCAGGAGGAGGACATTGTCGGAGTCATACTGGAATTCACCAGTGCGGACCTTCACCTGCTTCAGATAGCGGAGGTTCGTGTCGTTGGCGCTGCGCGCAAGAGCAATACCCGCATCAAAGAAATTGATGAGCTTGGATGAACCCGCCAGGTCATTCTGTGTGATAGGTTTCCATCCACGGCGCTTGGGCGTGTGGGCGATCACAATTGTAGTGAGTCCATATCTCTTCTTCAGGCGGATGAGCTGCTTCATAAAGAGACTTGCCTTTGCTCCGCTTTCAGTGCCGTTGCAGATGAAGGTGATGTTGTCAATGATGAAGAACTTCACCCCCTGCTTGGCCGCCTTCTCAATGGAATCCAGAGTCTCCTGCTCCAGGTTGGCACCTACCATAAGTTCAGGGTCAATCTCTGCGCGCTGGAAGTTGTCGGGGAAGACGTGAATCTTGCCGGTAGCGGAATCGGTATACCTCATCTGGAACTGTTTTGATGACAGCTCCAGGTCAACATAGAGGACCTTATCAGTCTTTGCGATGCTCTCGGCAATCTGGGTGGCCAGAATAGACTTACCTACGTTGCTCGCCGCAAAGATTACGGTGTTTTCATACTGGATGATAAGGTCATAGAAATACATCTTCGGATCAGGTGTCTTCAGACTTTCCTGGATCCAATCGTTAGCTGCCTTGATACTAAGAAGGCCGGCGTGCTTCAGATTGCGACGCGCAACCTGGGTGGTCTTCTCCTGCACTCCCACAGGAGAAGAACCCATTGAATTTGTTTCTTTTAACATAATACTATCATTTAAAAAATCGGTTTTCTCACAGTCCCCACTGGAACGCCACCATAGGGGTGGTTGTCCCAACCTGTTTCAATGGGGTAATAGAATGAAGAGTCCAGAGGGTCATCTTCAGCATCATACAACACGGAGTTCATATAGTCCTCCTCATTCAGATCAGAAGCCCAATTGTCATTTTCCTCAACTTCAGTAACGGAGGTCTCAAAGACTTCTTCATCAGGAGCAACTACAGTGGTGCAGTCCTGAACGATGTTCATCTGCTCAACTTTCTCCTTCTCAAGTTTCTCTTTCTCTCTCCTGGCCTTTTCAGCAGGAGTCTGGAGATGGATATGGTATTCCTCAAGAATCTCATCCTCAAGGTCATAATAAGGGAGCAGTGCGATCACTCCCATCTTTCCATGTCTTTTAAGAAAAGTGCTTACCTTTACATTATGACCACCATCTTTGATGATGTCATCTTTTCCAAGAGTAATTCCACTGAAGAACTCTTCTTCACTGTCCTTAATGACAGTTTTGTACTTAATATCTTTCATTTTTAATTTAAATTGTTTTGTTTTTACTTATATGCCTCTAGAATGGGGCTATTCTAAACATAACAAAGACTCTCCCGATTTTTGGGGAAATTTTATCTTCGCGCTTATTCTTTATGATTTCTTTGTTAAAACCACACCGGGTGAGGCCCGGTGTGGCATTCTTACTCTTACTCGTCGTAGACACTGCACCACTCACCGTCTTCGTCCTTCTTCCAGTTCTCACGATCGTACTCGTGAGTGCGGAAGTAGTATTCCATCTGCTGATCGACAGAGATGTCACCATTCTTCGCGATCGCATCGTACCAAACCATGTTGGTCACCTTACCACCAGTGATGGTGTATTCACCGCAGTAGAGTTCAGTCTGCTCATCAGAGAAGATGACGTTGAACGTGACCTCGGGGAAAGTCAGAGAGAGAATCGTGATAGCCGGAAGAGGCGTATCAGAAGGAGTGTTGAAGAGGATGCGATTAGGAGCATCGACAGCCTCATCGTGGATTGTCTCGGCGTCCTGAATCGGACCCCAGTACTTCATTCTCCAAGACATCCAATCAGGGACAGAGATCGGATCCATACCCTCAGGATAGGGGAGGTTCTTAATCTCAACCTGGCGATTGCCCTTGAGAGCTTTCGGCATAGGGAAGATTGACTGGAGGGAGATAGACTCACCATTGGCTCCCTTGATGTAGTTACGGACCTGAGCGATCTGCTCTTCGGTTCCATTAATGGTGAGAATGTTGCTAACAAAGTTAGGCATAGGGCGTTTTGTGCGCTTGACCTGTACTGCGCACGAGGTGTTAAAAGATTAATAATTAAGATGATTGGCAGTGTAATGACTGACCGGCATACCTTATTATATATTGAGCTAGGCGAGCCCGGTAAGGGGTGGCGGGCCTTTCTTTTAAGACTGATGACCTGTGACGTGAAGGCCCACCCAAGTGGAAGTCACAATCAGTCTCCATATTGTCAAAGAACTTCTTTTGTCTTGTCCGACAGTGCAATTATCCGGGGGTACTTGTTTGTCAAAACTGTACACCCTAAATTCTTCTGAAAAAGTCAATCAACCTGGTTTCAGAGGGGTTTCGCAGAGTCTTCAAAGAACTTTTTACCTTTCCCGGTAATGCAAAGGTGAGGGGGTAGGTGTTCGTGAAAACTGTACACCTTGAATTTTTCTGAAATAGTCGATCGACCTGGTTTCAGAGGGGTTTCGCAGAGTCTTCAAAGAACTTTTTACCTTTCCCGGTAATGCAAAGGTGAGGGGGTACCTGTTTGTCAAAACTGTACACCCTCCATGAGCAGAAAATTTTTTGCTCACGTTGTGATTATTCGATAACTTTGATTGTTAGAAGCAAGTAATCATATGGCCAAGACAAACTACAGAGAATGCTGGTGGTTGGTACAAGCCGTCACTGGCGAAGATGGCAGTTATCAGAATGGATCTGGATACAGTTTGCGGAATCTCCTTGACCTTGATCCGCCTGGATTCAGCATGGATCGAGATGTCCTATATGACACCGGTAACATTAGGTCTGTACGTATGAAGGATAAATTTCGTCAAGCCATTATGCGATGGCGGGCGATTATCTACAATGAGTTTGGTCTCGCAATCTTACAGGTGTCCGATCCCGGAGTAATCGCAAAGAAGGGCGGCGGCGGATACTACTATTATCTGGCTAACCCAGAACTCTTGGACAAGGGAGGGAAGACGCTTAAAGAACTCATAGAGTTTCTTGCGGACTCGGAAACCCATAGGGACTCCTGGGTTACCGTGGGACAGATAGAAAAGCATTATCGGGCAAGGACAGCCTCCATGGGTTATATCGCTGCCGGCGGAGCGCCAACATATGGATACCTCTCAAATGAAGGAACATCCTATAGAACCATTCTGGGCAAAGAGAATCTGGTGCTGATACAGTTCGCCATGCAGTTCGGAGAAGTCCTGACCATCAAGTACGGAAAGATTCGGAACGGCGTAGACATCAATGCTCCGTACTCCCTGGAACCTTACCAGTTGAAGGAAATAGAGGGGCGCTGGTATGTCATCGGGAACATTTATCCTATTGGGCACAAGGAACAGGCAGAACTGGCGGTATACGATTTGGGGAGATTGCAATTCGCTGATGAGGAGAATCCCGATGTCCTTTATGAGCCGGTCGAGGGGTTTGATATCAATGAGAAGATACAGGTTGACTTCGCTTCGAAGAGGAAAATGGGGCAAGTGATAGCTTTGAAATTGACCACCCACACGAGCGAACTTGCCAAGTATTTTACAGATACTCCGTTATGCTCAGCACAAGTTGACGGACAGGGTGGTACATTTAAAATCTACATCCGTCTCAGCAATGATCTAATTGTCCAACTCGGCGCATACGGAGCGGAATTATCTTTTGAGGTTATACACCATACGGAACTACATCCCGCATTGAACCTCTTTAGAAACACAGGTGAATAATCAATCACATGTATAACAACTAATTCTAATACAACTATGGCAATATTCTACCACGGGACTCCCAAACTATTTGACAGATTTGACCTTTCTCACGCACTTGAGGGTGATGGGAAAGTAAAGTTTGGTTATGGCGTGTATGTTACTGAACGATACGCCACCGCAGCCCATTATGCAGCAGGGCGAGACAAGGTGGTCGATCCTGACAAGCACTATTACGTCTATACTATTGAAGTACCGGATAAGAAGGATGATAACTATCTCCGGTCCATTGGTGATGTCCACCCCAGTATTATCAAGCGGGCGGAGAAAAAGATAGGTGAAACCATTCCTGCAGAAGTGACCAGTAGTGGGAAACTGTTCAGAAAGTGGATAGGTAACCGCTGTATAGGTATGATAGGAACAGCAAAGAAGCTTTCTGGTTCTGCAAGCCTGGAGGCAGAGAAAGCAGCGACAAAGTTCCTCCTGGAGATAGGGGTGGATTTCCTTGAGTGGCCGGTAGCACAGACTGTTCCTGATGGTCTCCAGAACCGCGCCGTCCTGGATGACTCGGCAGTAAGAATCACCAAGATAGAAGAGGTCCAGCTGGACGACAAGATGCAGCTCATAGAAGGATCTCAGAAAAAAGTTCAGTAATGCATGTTAGGGAGTTGATTGAGAACAACTATCCGGAGTACTATTCCTGGAACAAATACCCCGCTTCAGAGACTATCGCTTTCAGCAAGGTAAATGATGAGTGGGGCATATTCAGCAATTTCGCACGAACAACACCGATCGTAATAGATGGGGTCTCCTTTGATTGTACAGAGAGACTGTTTCAGGTGATGAAGTTCGATGACACTGCTGCCAGAAAACAGGTACTATCTTTCCCTCCAGGACAAGGAATGAAGATGAAGACAAAGCCCCTGGAAAAGAATCCCGGGGTGAGAAAGGACTGGGGAAAGGTGATTGTGGATGCCTTGAAATGGTGCCTGATGCTCAAGTATGAAAATAGCGCAGAGTTTAGACACGAACTAGAGAGGAGTAAGGGCAAGTATATCGTGGAAGACCAGAGCACCTTCACCAAACCTGCGGACACATATGGTGCTAAACTGACTGCAGACGGGACAGAGTATTCTGGCTCCAATCTGATGGGAAGGCTTCTTATGGAGCTACGAGACAAAGGTAGACTAGATTACATTCTCCCTAAGGAATTGACAGACTTTTCAGACCTACGATAAAATCGATACTCGCAAGGAGATGGGTAATACTCATTTCCTTTTATTTCACCACGCTTTCGCGAATTGCGAATACGATATCGCGATACTCTGTCCATATATTTCTTCAGATTTCGCACGCGCCGCGATAATTCTCGCGAGGTTTCCCCACCAAACTCCCCGGGGGTTGGATACTTTTGATGGGTGATGTCAAGTCTCTAGAGGAAATAAGAAGACCGAGAGCAATAAACTCTCGGTCCGTGGTGAATATGATTATGAAACGTGCCTGAGGGCACCGGGTGATAGATATGGGGTCTATCTATAGGGTGAAAGGGGCCATTTTGAATATGTTCCGCCGGCCCCTAATCTTATCATTCGGACATCCATTCCATTAAAATGAGTCCCAGTAGGTCTTCATAGAGTTCCTGGGAAATGATGAAATCATCCCTTACTCCACCATCCAGGTATTCCTGCGGGATACGTTCCACTACGGGATAGAGTTTCAGATTGAGTTTTCTCTTGCATAGGTTACCTTCAGTTTCCATCTTCGCTGATTTGCAAAAGCACTTCTCGCCGTGAAGATACCAGTAGTATCCATCTTTATCCTTTTCTGTGGTGTATCCCGACGGCGTCTCACCGTTTAATACAACTTCTTCCACCATCGCCAGGTATCCGAGGTATGAGTTTAAGTCTCTTATCCGGTCTTCGTCAATCTCGCGATCCGTTATCACACCGTAAATGTGACAGTAACCGGGCTCGCCATCCCAGATGAAACTCTTTGGTAACCATAGCGGGCGGTTGAACAGAACCACACCATATTCCTGGTTCTCCGTCTGTTTCTGCGCCAGTCTAACGAGGTTTTCCATCAATGATTTGCAGACGATGAAACTCTCTTCCCGGCCACATTCAATACAATCGACTCCCGCTTCATCGATGTCTATGACGGATACGGTGAAGTCAAGAGCAAGTCTTTTTCTGCATCTCCGTTGTATCTTCAGCGCCCACTCGTCACAGCATGGATGAACAACGCCGATACGATCCACCCATTTGTATTCTTCGTTCACAGAAAAGGATTTCTCTCTTTTTACGCTCCATTCGTGCATCGCCGCAAGATAACTGACATATGCGTTGATTTCTGCTTTAGTAATCACCCCATAAGGAACGAGGAGGCCGTAGATGGTGTATAATTCTGGTTTTCCGCCGTCGATAGTCACCGGGCGGTTAAGTGTAACAAGGTACTTCTTCATAATCATATTGTTTTATATTGGTATACTGTATTTATGTCCGCCGGGTGAGCGGAGCGAAGAAGGATAGAGGAGGGTGGTGCGACCAGCGGGAGCCTCCGTCAGGTCAAGGATAAGGAGGATGAGAAAATGGGGTGTGACATCACTAACCTTCATCTTACGCTTACCATAAAGAAAATAGGGACCATATCTTACCCTTCCTTATCATAAGAACAAGGGTGACGGGTGAGCGAAGCGAACCGCCAGCCTTGAACTTCCCGTAAGGGATAAGGGAATCCGCAAATACAGGTTGTTTTCTTTTTCTTTAAGGATAGAATAACCGTTTCTTGAAAAGAAACACTTATTATCTTTTAT
>JAEEII010000328.1 GCA_016281295.1 Bacteroidales bacterium | reverse complement strand
GTTGTTTGTTAATTTATTAATTTTATGAGTATACTTATGTTTTTGCTCCTCCAATCATCTCAATGAGCTGTAACTGAGAGTTGAACTCAGGACCTCTTCCTTACCAAGGAAGTGCTCTACCACTGAGCTATTACAGCATTGTTCGTTTATAGAGCGGAAAACGGGGCTCAAACCCGCGACCCCCAGCTTGGAAGGCTAGTGCTCTATCAACTGAGCTATTTCCGCAAGTACGGCATTCTGGCTAGTTTTCAGCAAAAGCGGTCTCTGCTCTAGACTTGCACAAAATCCGCAAAAACAACTTCTCTTGAGAGTGGGAGGTGATGGATTCGAACCACCGAAGTCGAAAGACAACAGATTTACAGTCTGCCCCATTTGGCCGCTCTGGAAACCTCCCATTATTTTTTGCCACCGGAATCTCTTTCCCGGTATTCCCCAACGCATCTTTGTCTGCTCGTTTTTGAGCCTCTTGTCGGATTCGAACCAACGACCCCGAGATTACAAATCACGTGCTCTGGCCAACTGAGCTAAAGAGGCTTTCAAAGCAGCCGCTCTCGTTTCAGATTTACGACCTGTTGGAAAACGGCTGCAAAGTTACGACTTATTTTCGAATTACCAAAACTTTTCTCAGTTTTTTTTAGTAATTTCTCGTTTTTTCCTTTATTCTCTGCAGTTGAACCCTCAAAGAATCGACACAGAGGTCAATACCCTCTTCGAACGTGTCGTTTGTCTTCTCGACATGAATAGGAGCAGCTCCTGGGATGGTCACCGTCACGCTTGTCTCCTTATTTAATGCCGTTGCGGGTTTTACAACCTTCAATTGCACCTCTACTTTCTGAATATCTTCGTAAGTTTTCTCTAACTTGGCGATTTTCTTTTCGATAAATGCCTCTAACTTCTCGGTAGCGTCGAAATTAATCGACTTGATCTTAATTTCCATAGTTCTCTCCTATTTTTTAAAAGTTAAACTATAAAGGTTTTTCTCCACCTCTCGGGTGGGCATCTTTGTAAACTCGTCTTAACTGCTCGAACGTGGTGTGGGTGTAGATCTCTGTTGTCTCCAGGCTCTCATGACCGAGCAGCCTCCTGACGCTTTCAAGCCCAGCACCATGATTCAGCAACGCGGTAGCAAAACTATGTCTGAGCACATGCGGTGATCGCTTCTTCATAGTAGTCACCCGGGACAGATGCTTGCGGACCAGCCTGTACAGCCACGACCCATCTATTCTTCGTCCGTGCTTATCCAGAAACAAAGCCGGCGAGGTATTGCCTATCACCCGGTTTCGCACCTCGATATAGTGCAGCAGTGCCGTTTGCAGCTCTTCCCCGAAGGGAACGATTCGCTGTTTGCTACGCTTGCCTGTCACTTTCAGCTGGCATGCCTCGAAATCCACATCTTTGGTATCAAGGCCCACCAATTCGCTTCGTCGGAGCCCGGTCGTATAGAGCAATAATATTAATGTACGTGCGCACACGTCATCATACTCCTCACTCCACTGCGATTCGTCAAGCAGTTCGTCGAGCTCGTTTTCTTTAGCAAACTGCGGAAGAGGTTTCTGTTTCTTAGGTCCCACCACATTGTGGGCTGGGTCCTTCTCCACATATCCTCTTGCCAGCGCAAAGCGGAAGAATGTGCGCAGGGCAGCTAAGTCGGCATTCACTGAAGTAGCTTTGTTCCCCTTGTCCATGAGTGTCTCCATCCATCCTCTGATGATGTCGGCATCCACGGTTGTCCAGGTGATGTTTGCATCCTGTTCCTCAAAGTACTTCTGGAAGTCGCGCAGGCTTCTTTCGTACCTTTGCACAGTGAGCATGCTTCTGTTTCGCTCAAAGCGCAGATAGTTCAAGAACAGGTCAACCATCTGGAGTCACATTCTTTTCGGCAACGAATTTACGGAAATTTTATGAAACTACCAAATTTTCAACCGAAAAAATTTACTCTTCGGTTGCGCGGAGCTGCTGTACGTAGATAGCGTGCTCCATCTTCAGGCGCTTCAGAACAGAGGGCTTAGAAAACTGCTGACGACGACGCAACTCTTTCACGACACCAGTCTTTTCAAACTTTCTCTTGAATTTCTTGAGAGCCTTCTCAATGTTCTCACCTTCTTTTACAGGTACAATAATCATTGTTTTTTGGATTTAAATATTAAATTGTTAGACATTAATTCACATCGTCCACGCAGAGCGCACACGAAATGCGGCTGCAAAATTACAACATATTTACTTAACAACCAAGTTTTTGGCAAAAATTTATATCAAAACCTTCATTTTTGCACTCAATTATGCAGTCGGTATCGAATAAAGATCTGTTTTTGTGGCAAACATCCCTTCCCTGTCCTTATCGTCCTTCAGCGGATTGTCTTTTTCACAACTTAAAATAGACTAGTCAAATGTCAGGAAATAGATTTTAAGTTGAATTCCAAACTCGGTCAAGGACATTTTTCTCAATGAGACGAGTTGGCAGAAGCAGAGCCAACGGCTAATGAACATCGTGAAGAACAACGAGGGTGTATGGATTTCCACAAAACTGTTCTACGTTGTCGGTTCTCTGTCCCTACTGTCAATCATAACGATTGGCATAGAGATAGCTTTCTATGTGTATTTCCACTAGATCCAATAATATAACCACGAAGAATACCCTCTTGTAACGAGCAGCCCCGTCACGTCATCACGACGCGGCAGGGCTTTGGTGCCTATAGGTCTTTTGAACTAAAATTACTTTATTTGTTTAACTTAACTAATCTTCTTTTACTCTCTCGGCTTTGCCGCGTGGCTCAGAATGTTGACGTTCGTCGTTCCAATGATGTTTTCCAAGAAAAGACCTCCTCGCCGCCCGTCGCGACAAGCAAACGGGGAGGCACCAATCATAGAAACTGGCGTGTGGGTTTATTTCTTCTTAGCATCAAACTTGTAATTGAAGGTGAGGCTGACATAGTGGTGGAGGAAGGAGGAGCCGCCCTCGGTGCGGGTGGTGGTGGTGACATCGCTGTGGTAGCGGGTGTCGCGGTTGAAGAGGTCGTTGGCGTAAAGCGAGAGGCGGGCCTTGTTCTTCAGGAACTTGTAGCCGATGCCGGCGTTCAGCAGGAAGCGGTTGGCGTTCATGGCATCGGCGAT
>JAEEII010000327.1 GCA_016281295.1 Bacteroidales bacterium | reverse complement strand
GGGCGCACCTCTTCCCATTCCGAACAGAGAAGTTAAGCCCGGCAGTGCCGATGATACTGCATCCGTGTGGGAAAGTAGGTCGCCGCCCACCCATACAGGAAAGCCCTCCGCGAAAGCGAGAGGGCTTTTTTGATTTAGGGGCCAGGCCTTACCAACCGGACACCGGGGCCTCTCCCCCCGGCCCCCTCTCCACGGGAGAGGGGGAGGGTTCTGCCCTGGGGCCTTTCCTACCGAGATTTAATCCCTAACCTCACCCCCCGGCCCCCTCTCCACTGTGGAGAGGGGGAGCGTTCTACCCTGGGCCTACCGAGATTTAACCCCTAACGGGGTAGCTCCCTCTAAATTCTAAATTCTCCTTCTACCGAGATTTAACCCCTAACGGGGTAGCTCCCGCTTGATTCTCACCTCTCAATTCTCACTTCTCGAAAAATTCTTCCTTGAAATTGACAAAAAACAACTTCTCCTGGGCTCGCGTGACCGCTGTATATAACCAACGTAAATCTTCCTTCTCTAACTCATCCTTCAAATTAAAAGCTGAATCTACAAAGACCTCTTTCCATTGACCGCCTTGCGTCTTGTGACAGGTGAGGGCGTATGCAAACTTCACCTGTAATGCGTTGAACCATGGGTTCTTCTTCATCTCTTTGTATCGATCCTTCCGATTCGGTATATCCATATAATCGGCCTCTATAGCCTGCCTTAGCCTTAGCTGGTCTTCTTCGGTGAGCGATGCACTCTCACTGTTTAAGGTGTCAAGCATGATCTTCACCTCTAAATCCAAAGCTTCAGGATAGTCAGGGAAATGTAGCACCACGTCCGCAAACCTGAATCCGTACATCTCCTCGTAACGGCTGATCTTGCGAATCTCTGCCATGTCTCCATTGGCAATGAAGCTGATTTCTTTGTTCCCGTCCGACCAATAATAGTTGTTCTTTACCACCATCAACAGGTCGCTGGTGGCAATCTCGCCTTCCATGTTCAAAATCCTGCTTCTGATTGCTTGGTTGAAGAGGTTGGCTCTTTTGTTCGACTTGCAGATGATGACAGATTCGTTACGGTGCTCATTGTCAAAGGCGTTTTGCAATAGCTCCTCGAAGGTCTCGGGATCAATCTTCTGAGTGTCGTCGAAACCGAGGTCAAAGAATGGTGGGGAATAAAAAGGGAGTCCCTCCAACAAACGCTCCCGTAGCTGAGTCGCATTGTAAAGGATGCCTGAGAGCAGTGCTTGACGTTTTACTTCGACAAGCTCGTAGGTGGCGATGGTCAGCGGGTATTCGTTTCGTAGGGTGTCGATGTCGAGTGCGGGACTATGACTGTTACCCACTGGTGGCAGCTGGGCGGTGTCTCCGATTAACAACAGTCGGCATCGCTCCCCGCTGAAAACATAGTTGATCAGGTCGTCCAACAGGCTCCTGGTACCGAATTCATGTTCCTCGCTAATCATTGAGGCCTCATCGACAATGAAAACCGTGTCTTTGTGTTTGTTCTCCGCCCTCACCATCCTCATGCTTCCGTCAGGAAGACTAAGGGTCTGATAAATCTTTTTATGGATGGTGGAGGCAAAGCGTTGGGTGTAGTTCCCGATGACTTTAGCGGCTCGTCCTGTGGGTGCCATCAGTACAAAGCCCATCCCAATCTGTGGTAAGGTCTTCACCATGGTGGTGACAAGGGTGGTCTTGCCCGTACCAGCATATCCTCTGAGGATATATGTGGGATTGGGCTTTTTCGACAGCAGAAAGGCAGCAAGATGATAGAGTACAGTAGCTTGACCTTCGGTGGGTTGAAACTGGAAGGCGTCAATCAGATGGTCAAAAAGCGCTTCACGGGTCATGGTTTAGAATGGATATCCGATGTTAAACGACCAACGGAGATCCCAAATACTCATTTCCTTGAATCTCCAGTAAACCCCTGTGACATCCGGATAGGGGTTGCGTATGGGCATGGCTGCGTCGAGACGGATCACGGCCAAACCCAAGTCCATACGAAGACCTATTCCCGCATCCATGGCAATCTGGTTATAAAAAGTGTCGAAGTGGAATTCTCCATTGGGAAGCAGCTGATTGGCATGGTAGTTCCATATATTGCCTGCGTCAACAAAGACCGCTCCATTGAATTTCCCGCGTAAAGGGAAACGTACCTCCGCATTGCATTCCAATTGGATGTCCCCAATCTTCTCAATGTTCACAATTTCATAACCAGGGACGTATGCGCCTGGCCCTAACTCCCTATAACTCCAACCTCGCATTCCCGTCGATCCTCCTGAATAGAAACTCCTTTCAAAAGGCATGTCGTATGAGTTCCCGTAGGGCAAACCCATACCAACCAACTCTCTGAAAACCAACCATGTGTTTTCGGCAAGGTTGAAATATTGCCTAAAGTCAATATCTCCTCTGAGATATTGGGCGTAGCGGATGCCAAACAGCTCGTGATGATCTTGATTCTGTGTGAACAGTTTTGTGTTGTTGAAAAGAGAAAGGATGCCTCCACTGGATTCAAGATTCATCCTAAGATAGATGTAATTGCTCGATTTGTTGAAACTCTGTGTGTTGTAGATGAATGAATAGCGTCCGCCAAAAACCAGATGGTTGGTGTATTGATCCTTGATGCGTTGGTTGCTCTCTTGGTCCAAGATGGCTTGAAATGCTGGTATCGGGTTGACTTTTACGGAGTTGAGGTAGAATGGGGTGATGATAAACTGCAACCTGGGGTTGGCTTTCCAGTCGTAACCGAACGATCCCATATTGATGTAGCGCGAATAGGCATACCGAATCTGCATGCTGCCGCCTAACGAGAAGGTAGTCCTTGGCTGATAGTCACGGGCGAAGGTCTTTAATGGAATGGGACTGAGGAACTTAGGGATATAGAGACTGGAGTTAAAAATTAGCTCTCTTGTATTGAAAAACGAGCCATCGGGTGGTTCCATACCGCCTAAATCGAGAATCTCTTGCATTTCCAGTCCTCCTTTGAGGCTTATTTGAAGCATCTCAGCCCCTCGGAAGATATTTTTGTTGGTGTAGATGATGCTGCCGCTGACACCTAGGTCGCCACCACTGTTCGTTCCTTCCATTTGAAGTTTGAATGAATGTGTGTTGGCCCTGCGGAGATAGATGTTGCAGTCCAAGAGATTCAAGGTGTCGTTGGTGCTGGGTACGGTGTCAAATTCAATGCTCGAATTGGCGATGATTTTCAAATTCGAGAGGGCACTATAGGTTTGAGCCACTCGTCGTTGACGATAGGGCGCACCTTGAAAGATCTGTATGATCTCGTTGAAAGTGCTAGGACGAATTCGGGGCTTCTCGTAGTTGTAGAAATGAAGGGTGTTGGTGCGGTTTCGGGAGCCTATGGAAAACGTCAGACTCGTGGTGTCAAGAGGGGAGGCGTTCGCCATGAATGGGGTGTAGTTCGGATAAATATTGATGTTATTTATGTAATAACATTTATGGGGCTCGGTGGTGTTGGTCTTTCGGTTCTTGGCGTTGGCAATCTTCATGGTGACGGTCAACGTGTTGTTGTTAAAGCTGCTGTCAACTTCGTAGGTGATGTAGTCTTTAGTGAAGAAATAATAACCGGAGTTGCGAAGCCCTTCCGTGATGATGTCGCGTTGCTCATCGAGATAATAGGAGTTGTAGATGTCGCCAACTTTTGCGGGGAAACGCTCCTTAAACCTCATGATATGCTTAGCCAACGCCGTGTCTTCAATCTGATAGTCGATGTTGCTGATACGGTAAGGTTCGGTAAGATAGACTGAGTAGGTGGCTTTTACCAGATGTTTTTTCCTTTTGCTTATTTTTTTGGTTTCGCAGGTCACATTGGAATGGAAATAGCCTCTGTTGTTGAGATACTGTTTCAATTGTTCAATACTACCGACCATTTTTCCAGCATCGTAATACTCGGGTTTCTTGGCTATACTCGTATTCATCCAGCGCCAAAATCTTTTATCGGTACGATTCTCAGTCACATAGTATAACCAGAGGCGGAAACGAAAGGGAAAACGCGCGCTGAAGCTCTTTTGTTCTAGGTAAGGGGCGATTTCGGAAGCTTTGATATTTCCTTTTTTTTCTTTGATTTCCACTTTGTTTTTGTCCAAGAAGGCAGAACCCTCAGGCACAAAACGTTTGATGGAACACGATGCAAGCAAGGTGGCCATCACGGTAAGTAGGATAATATGCAAAGCCTTTTTGGTCATACTACTTCTGCCACAATGAAGTTGGAACCGCCAACAAAGACTACATCATCGAAATGTGCGGAGTTCACAGCCGACTGGTATGCGTCGCGAACAGAGTCGTAAACTTTTCCTCTCAAACCGAGTTCAAAGGCTTTTTCTGCCAGTATTTTGGCATCAAGGCCACGTGGAATGTCAGCTTTGCAGAAATAATACTCGCAATGGTGGGGTAGCAGCTGAAGCACATGGTCGATGTCTTTGTCGTTGACCATGCCGATGACGAAATGCAGTTTGTTGTAATTCATCTCGGCCAGTTGGCTGATGACTTCTCGGATGCCATCTACGTTGTGGCCGGTGTCGGCGATGGTGAGCGGGTCATCGTTGAGAATCTGCCAGCGCCCCATGAGATGCGTGTTGCGGATGACGTTGGCGATGCCACACCGGATGTCGTCGTCAGAGAGCTGGAAAGGCTCTCGCAACAAGTCGATGGCACAGATTACCGTGGTGAGGTTCTTCTTTTGATAGTTTCCCATCAAGGGAATCTCGCAGGCTTCGAGATACAGGTTGTTGTTTTTCCAGATGTCGTATTGCTGTATGGTCTGTGATTCGATATGGATTTTGTCGCAGTCGAAGATCTGGTCGGCAAAGTAGATGGGGCTGTGACAAGCTGCTGCTTTTTGTTCGAAGACAGCATGGGTCTCTGCTTGCGTCTCACCGATGACGACAGGGATTCCTTCTTTGATGATGCCGGCTTTCTCACCTGCGATTTTCTCCAAGGTGTCGCCCAAGAACTGTACGTGGTCGAGGCCGATGTTGGTAATGACGCTCAGCTCAGGGGTGATGAGGTTGGTGGAGTCGAGTCTGCCGCCCATGCCCACTTCCACGATGGCGATATCCACCTTCTCCTTTGAGAAGTAGTCGAAGGCCATGCCTACTGTCATCTCAAAAAAGGAGAGTTGCATCTGCTCGAAGAAGGCTTTGTTTTCTTCGATGAAAGACACCACTTGTTCTTGGGAGATCATCTCTCCATTGATGCGGATGCGTTCCCTGAAATCCCTCAGATGGGGGGAAGTGTACAATCCTGTTTTATAGCCTGCTTCTTGAAAGATGGAGGCAAGCAGATGAGAGGTGGATCCTTTGCCGTTGGTGCCAGCCACATGGACTGATTTGAAGTGATGGTGAGGGTTGCCCAAACGGTCGAGCAAAGCGATAGTATTGTTAAGATCGGCTTTATATGCTGCTCCTCCGACGCGTTGGTACATCGGGAGTTTGTTGAACATCCAATCCAGGGTTTCCTGATAGTTCATCGTGGTGATAGTTGAAGGGTTAGTGTTTTTTGACGAAGTTATAAGTGATGGTTCCTTTTTGTTCTTCCGGGGCGTTGGGGTCGGGGGAGAACTTGGATCTGCGTGCTGCTTCGAGGGCTGTGGTGCGCATCTCGCTGTCGGCAATGTCGGTGCCTTTGGTGATGTTGGCACGGATGACGTTGCCCTCACGGTCCACCCAAATCTCGACGACGATATGTCCTTCTTCCGGGAACTCTTCAGAGGGGCGTTGGAGGGACTTGGCACCGCGGCCTCCTAAGTCATAGCCTAGGCCGTTGCCTTTTCCGCCTTGTCCGTCGTATTTCTTAATGTCTTTGAGCCCGTTGGGGTTGCCTTGGTCGCCAGGCTGTCCTGTGATGCCTTCCGAGCCCCCGTCCTGCGCCTTGTCTTTGCCTTTGAAGAGGGCTTTGGGATTGACAGTCTGCTGCGGTGTCTCTTCAGGTTTGTCCGGCTTTTCTTTGGGCTTCACCTCAGGTTGTTGTTTCGGGTCCTTCTCCTTTTCTTTTTTGATGGAAGGAGCTTCTTCAGTGTCCTGGGTGACGACGTCTTCTTTGCTCTTCGATGACTCATCCTCGTGAGGCTTGGGAGGCGTCGATTGTTCTGGGATGGCCGAGTGGTCGGGCTGCACAAGTCCCATGCCTTGGTTGTAAAAACCTAAGTCAACTTCCACTCCTTCTTCTCCAGGAAGCGGCAAAGGGGTGCGGAATGCCATGAAAAACAAGGCAAGCAGGATCAAAGCGTGGACTAGCAGAGTCCCCACAGCGGCGATGGTCTTATTTTTTCTTTCGTTACTCATTTTTTCGGTGAGGTGGCCAAGATGACCTTATGGTTCTGTTGCGTGGCGTTGTTGATCTCGTTGACGGCGTCGATGACGTTGACGACATATTGGACGGGTACCGACTTGTCGGAACGAAGCACGATGGTAGCATCGGCCTGGCCAGCGATCTTCGTGCTGATGCTCCCGGCCAGGTCATCATCCGTGACAGGGGTCTCTTCCACATAATATTGATATAGGTCGTTGATGTAAACAGTGACGGTTTGCTTGGCCATGGTCTTGCTGCTGCTCGATGGCAACAGCAACTTGATGGCGTTCGGCGCCACTAAGGTGGAGGTCAGCATGAAGAAAATCAACAGCAGGAACACCAGGTCCGACATGGACGAGGAATTGAAAGTGACCCCGATTTTGTTTCGTGTTTTGATAGCCATGGTGTCAGATTTTGTTAAGGTTAGGCAGGCTCGTTGAGCACATCCATGAACTCAGTGGTCTTGGCCTCGAGGAGGTTGACGACATCCTGAATCTTCGCCGCGATGATGGTGTAGAACAGATAGGCGATGATGCCCACAATCAGACCACCCACCGTGGTTACCATGGCCTCGTAAATGCCCGAGGAGAGTAATTCAATGTCAATGTTGTTGCCTGCCATCGACATGTTGTAGAAAGCTCTGATCATGCCGGTCACCGTGCCAAGGAATCCGATCATCGGTGAGGCACTTGCAATCATAGAGAGCAGTGTGACACCTTTCTCCAGCTTGCCGACTTCGATGTTTCCCACATTCTCGATGGCTGTGTTGATGTCGTTCAGCGGACGACCAATACGGGAGAGTCCTTTTTCAATCATCCTTGCGATGGGAGAGTCACTGCCGTGACAAAGGGCTTTGGCATTGTCGATGCGCCCGTCTTTCATGTATTCACGGATGCGTTCCATGAAGCTTTTGTCGATCTTTGTGGCTCTTTGCACCACGATGAAACGCTCAATGAAGATATACACAGCGATGACTGAAAGGATGGCAAGGACGAGCATGATCCAACCGCCTTTCATCGCAAGGTCGAGGATGGAGAGTTTGATTTCACTGGGTTGTGCCAGAGCCTCAGCTGGCATGGTTTGCGCCACAGCGCCGTTGGTGATGACTTGAAGGGGAAGTGACATATTTTACTATTCTTTTTATTGTTTCACAAAAATATATAATTATAACTAAAACCGTACCAAATTATTGCCATAATCTTTCTTTGGAGCCCAAATCTGTCCACCACAGGTGTCGGTGGGTGCACCCGTGACGGAGCATAGCACATTGGGATGGCCTTCTATCCGGAGCAACCCGAGCAGTGCGAAAATCAACGCTTCTTTGTAGTCAACTGTTTGACGTTCAGGGACTACAATCTTGTGATGGGTGTGTCGTTGGAGCCTTTCTATGAGATAGGTGTTGTGTGCTCCACCGCCAGTGGCGAGGAGTTTCCCCTGTGGCTGGCTGTTGACAGATTGAGCGATTTGAAGGGCGATGTGTTCTGTAAATGTTGCCAGCAAGTTGGCTGTGCTGTCGCCATCCAGCTCTTCTCGTTGAAAGCGCTCAAAGAATTCTCGACCTAATGATTTTGGGGGTGTTTGTTGGTAGTAAGGATGATTGTTGAGTTTGTCAAGCAGTTGGAGGTTGACCTGGCCGCTGCGGGCGAGTAGTCCATCGCGGTCATATTCCAGTCCTTCGCGTTGGGCGAGTGTGTTGAGGGCTTGGTTGGCGATACAGATGTCGTATGCAAGTCGTCGTCCCTCTTGTTCGTATGAGATGTTGGCGATGCCTCCAATGTTGAGGCAGAGCTCATATTCGCTGAAGAGCAACCGGTCGCCAATGGGAACCAGCGGGGCACCTTGGCCGCCTTTTCTTACATCTTCGCTTCGGAAATCGTTGACGGTGAGAATCCCACAACGATTGGCAATGGCTTGCCCATCGCCAATTTGCAGGGTGTACCGTTGTGCTGGCTTATGGAAGACGGTGTGCCCGTGTGAAGCCACAAAGTCGGGCGTGACCCCTCGTGACTCCACGAACTGGCGAATGCATTGTCCCAAATAGTCACCGTAACGCTTGTCGAGTGACTCGAGCTCCTCGGGTTTGGCATGAAACGCGTCGGCAAGCTGTCTTCGCCAAGGTTCGGGATAGGGCAGTGTCTCCGCGTCGAGGAGAGTGTAATGATAACGACCGTCCTCGCTGGTAAGTTGGGTCAGCACCAAGTCGATGCCATCGAGCGAGCTGCCCGACATTAGTCCTATGGAAAGATACTTTTTCATTGAATCAGCGGCAGCACTTTCTCCAGCCGTATGCCTCTGGAGCCTTTTACCAAGATGCTTCTCTTTGACACGGGATTCTTTTCCATGTAACTACAAAGTGCTTCCACATCGGGGAAGGTCATGAAATCGGGATTGTCGTTGTATTGGCTGAAACACGGACCAGCCAGCAACACTTGGCGGAAACCTAGGGTCTTGATTAGGTCCAGGATGGCTTTGTGCTCGTCTTTGGAAGCATCGCCCAGCTCACGCATGTCGCCAAGAATCAACATCGCTTGTTCACCACAGATGGTGCTGAAGTTCTTGATGGCAGCACTCATGCTGGTCGGATTGGCATTGTAGGCATCCATGATGATGTGGTTCCTTCCTTCAATGACTTGTGACCTGCTGTTGGTGGGTTGATATTGTTCCAGTGCCTCGCGGATGTCGTGGTCGGCTACGCCGAAATACTGTCCTACCGCAATAGCAGCAGCTACGTTCTCAAAGTTATATGCTCCGACGAGGCGGGTGTTGATGATTCCTGTTTTTTCGTTAAAGACTGTCAGATAGGGGTCGCATGTCTCTGGGCTAACGACACTCTGGGCCTCTTTTGTGCCGTAGGTGTAGTGATCCAGTGAACCGATAAGGCTCATGAGCAGTTCGTTGTCACGGTTGACAAATGCGGTCTTGTGATGGGTGCGGAGGTGGTCGTAGAGCTCGTTTTTAGTCTTGATGACCCCCTCAAAGCTGCCGAATCCTTCCAGATGGGCTTTCCCGATGTTGGTGATGATGCCGTAGTCGGGAAGGGCAAGGGCTGTCAGCGTCTTGATTTCCCCAGGATGGTTGGCACCCATTTCAACGACGGCCATCTCGGTGTCAGGAGTGATGTTGAGAAGGGTAAGTGGCACTCCGAGGTGATTGTTGAAGTTGCCTTGGGTATAGGTAATCTTGTATTTCTTGCTGAGTACGGAGGACACCAGCTCCTTTGTGGTGGTCTTTCCGTTGGTCCCCGTGATGGCCAGCACGCGGAGGGCTTTCATCTGCATCCGGTGATGAAGAGCCAGTTCCTGTAATGCCTTTAATGAGTCGTTGACTTTGATGAGCCTTGGATGGTCGGGCAGAGAGGGACGGTCAGCTACAACAAGGCTGGCCACGCCTTTCTCAGCCACTTCAATGGCGAAGTCATTGCCATCGAAATGTTCTCCTTTTAGGGCAAAGAACACCGCATCAGGTTCTACTTGACGGCTGTCGGTGGTTACCTTGTATGATTTGCAGTAAGAGTCGTAGATGGACATGTTGTGGTTATTTATTGATTGAAAAAAAGCCGTTTGAGGAGTCAAACGGCTTTTTGTATGGTTTGCGTTTTAAGTTATTTTGCCAAAGAGCTGCCGACCTTGTTCATGGCACAGCGGAAGCCAATGGAGGCCGACGACTGGTTTTGGTTGAGGTAACGTCGTGTGCCTGGACTCAGGTAATAAGGACCGTCGGCCCAGGAACCTCCTTTGTACACCCTCGACTCGTCGCTGATGAGGGTGGTACCAGAGGTCTCGTTGGTAGCGTAGTCGTACATGTCTTTGGTAAAGGAGCTCTGGTCTTCCTGAGTGTCAGTCCAGTTGCTACGGATAGATGACATATAGTCGCCGTCAGCATAGTTGGAGTTGAAGGAGGTACGGTAGTTCTGGCGTTTGGCAGCCTGGTCCTGAGGGATAGGCTCTCTGCGGATGCGTCCCAAGGAGTCCTTCTGGGCGATGAAGCCGTCTTCGTCAAGTACTTTCTGGGTGAATACGTTACCACGGAAAGGACTGTAGTCGGCCACATCCTCAAAGGTCAAAGGACGATAGACATCGCCAACCCATTCGGAGACATTGCCGGCCATGTTGTACAGACCGTAGTCGTTGGGCCAGTAGGATCCCACAGGGGCGGGCAGTGCGGCACCGTCATTGAGGTTGCCAGCGACACCCATGTAGTTGCCGGGGCCAATCTTGAAGTTAGCCATGAAGCTGCCACGGTATTTCTTGTTGTCGGTGCGAAGACCGTCACCGTTCCAGGGATAAACCTTGCGCTGGGTGATGATGTCGTTGTTGGTGTTGCCAATCAGACCCACAGCGGCATATTCCCATTCAGCTTCCGTGGGAAGACGATAGGAGGGAAGCAGGATGCCATCCGACAGATTCACGTTGCGGATGCCATCTCCGTTCTGTTTGCTGAGGTCTTTCTTGCCGTTTTTCACATTGCCGATGTATTGCCCCGCGAGATATGCGTCGGTGTTGAAGTTCTCTTCATCCTGCTGGTTTGGATCCCAGTCGAGGATGCCCGCTTTGATAAGCATCAACTCGTTCACACGGTCCGTACGCCATGAACAGTAGTCGTTGGCCTGAACCCAAGTGACACCTACTACCGGATAGTCGCTGTAGGCGGGATGACGGAAATAAATCTCAATCATCGGCTCATTATACGTCATGCGTCCACGCCATACCAAAGTGTCGGGCAAGGCGTTGCGAACAGCCATGGGATAGTTCTGACCGTAAACACGTGACAGCCAGTAGATGTATTCCAGATAATCCACGTTGCTCACTTCGGTGCGGTCCATCAAAAACGATGGCACAGTGACCTTGCGGGGCACGTTGTCCCAACTGTAAGTCAAATTGTCAGTAGTGCCTCCCATGACAAAAGTACCGCCTTCAATGGCAATCAAACCAGGACCAATCTGTTGGTCGTTGATCTCCGCCACTTCAAAACCTCCATTGTTGGGGTCGTTGTATGCCCAACCTGTGGTGCGTGAGGTCTTCTTGGAACAAGCGGTGAATAAGATCCCTGCCATAAGGCAGAGGGCTAATGTCTTTAATCCGATTCTAAATTTCATTGCAAATGAATTTGATGCTTAAAAAACTTCCTTGTCGCGCTTTTATTGTGTGAAATGGAATTTTTTTTCACTTAAAACAATTCAGCCACAAAAGTACTTCTTTTTTTCGTTTCCTAGGTCTTTTTATGTCAAAAAACTTTTCTTCCGCAGAATTCCTATTTAAATAATAAAAAAGTTGTATCTTCGTTCCTTAATTTATATTGGTGTGTTCTTTCGATGAAACCGACTATGAAAATATGCTCTCTTTTTTTGTTACTGTCGCTTACAGGTTGGCTTTCTGACTTGTACGGACAGTCGTCTTTGGATACCTTATCTAATAGATATGCGGCTCATTCGGTGCTCGCCTCTGGAAAATGGTTTAAGGTGGGCGTATCAGCAACGGGAATCCAACGGCTGACGTATTCTGATCTCTCGGAACTGGGAATGGATGTTGACCATCTTGACCCTCGCCATATCCGTGTCTATCACAACGGAGGTGGCCTGCTGAACGAGTTGAACAACCAGCCGCGTTTCGACGACTTAACCGAAATCCCTATCTTTGTCTCGGGTGAGGCCGATGGCAAATTTGATAAAAAAGACTATATCTTGTTTTATGCTCGAGGACCACTGACTTGGCGTTATCAAACAACTGAAAACGCCTTTGTCCATCTTCCCAATGCATACGATGACGAGGCATACGCTTTTCTCACCGCAGACCTCGGACAAGGGAAAAGAATTGAAACCGCACAACAGCCTGGCCAAACCGCAGGTGTCACAGTGACGGAATTCCTGGATTATCAGGTGTACGAAAAAGACAATTATAACCTTATCAATGCGGGCCGTACTTACTACAGCGATATCCTTGATGGTAATACCTCGTTGTCGAAGACCTTCACCTTCCATCATGCGAAGACAACCCGTCCTTGCAGTGTCAGAGTGAACCTCGCCGGAAGGAATTTCCAGCCGGCCACTTTTGAGCTGTATGTCAATGAGGTGCTGCAAAAGTCGTTCAATATATCATCTACAGCTCCCGGCTCTGATCATGCTTTCTCATATCCTGCATCAGGTTTTGTCTCGGGAACCGTCAATGGCGATGCCATCAAAGTGGTGCTGCGCCACCAGGGGATTGCCGGAACGACATCTATCGGTTATGTGGATTATATCGCTGTGAACGCATGGCGCTCGCTGCATTTCATGGGAGGAGAGATGTGCTTCCGCAACCCAGAGGCTATTGAAACGAGTCAAGTGTATCAATATAAGCTGACGGGCGCGTCGGCCAACCTCCAAGTGTGGAATGTGACCGACTCCGTGAATCCCATGATAATCAACGGACAGCTCTCGGGATCGTTTTTCAGCTTCAAAGTGGCTGGAAGTCCATGTAACGAGTTCATTGCCTTCGACGGCTCTTCCTACCATACTCCAACCTTGATAGGAGCCGTGAAGAACCAAGACCTGCATGGCGACCACAACTACGACTATCTGATGGTGACTTATCCCGACTTTTTGGACCAAGCGGAACGATTGAAATCTATCCATTCGGTTTATGACCCTGACCTGAGAATCAAAATCGTCACTCCCCAGGAAATCTATAACGAGTTCTCCTGCGGCGCACAGGATGTCACTGCCATCAGAGATTATTGCCGCATGCTTTATCATGACAGCACGCCCTTGCGTTACCTTCTCCTGTTTGGTGACGCCTCGTTCGACTACAAGAACAGAAACGGTGTCGTAAACTTTGTGCCGACCTATGAGTTGGTGCAGTCAACCGATATTCTTTCCAATATCGTCACCGATGATTATTTCTGCTTCATGGATGAAACCGAAGGGGCTTTGGGAAGCTCCACTCCCGACATCGGGGCTGGACGTTTCCCAGTCAGCACGGTGGAGCAGGCCACGCAGATGGTTACCAAAGTGGAAAACTACCTGACGAAAAATGAATATTCCATGGGACCCTGGCGAAACGTCATCACCTTTTTATGTGATGATGCGGAGGACAATCAGTTTTTCGACCATTCCGAGTCATACGCCAATCTCATCAAGAACACCGGAGGGGAAAACCTGGTGGTGGATAAGATCTACCTGGATGCCTATAACCAGGAAAATACCCCCAGCGGACAACTGGCCCCTGATGTTAACAAGGCTCTTAATAACCGTATGGACAAGGGCGGCCTGGTGCTTAATTATGTGGGACACGGAGGCGAGGTTCAACTGGCGGGGGAGCGTTTGATGCAACGTTCGGATGTCAACACCTGGCGCAATGGCCCCAAATATCCCTTGATGATCACCGGAACTTGTGAATTCAGTAGATATGACGACCATACCCGAACTTCCTTGGGTGAATATGCTTTTTTGAACCCGTACGGGGGAATGATTGCCATGTTCACCACGTCGAGAGTAACCTACGGAACCAATAACAAGCGGTTTATCACCGAGGTCTATAGCCATTTGTTTGAGATGATGGATGGCCAACGTCCGCGTCTGGGGGATGTTTTCCGCCTTTCCAAATCAAGACGAGAAACTGAGGCGACGACCGACAGGATTTATGTGTTTTTCGGCGATCCTGCCCTTCGCTTGCCAATGCCGACTTGGACCGTTGAGACCACTAGCCTCGACGATACGCTGAAAGCCTTGCAGCCAACTACGATTGCTGGCGTGGTCAAAGACGCTGATGGCTTGGTGGCATCGTCATTTAATGGCATCATCTATGTCAGTGTCTATGACAAAGAATCCATTTGTAAGACGCTCGGAGATGAAAATACCGCTCAACGGGAGTTTGGACTTTATAATAGCGTGATTTTCAATGGAAAGACGGAAGTTGTGAATGGTCATTTCTCGATTGACTTCATCGTTCCAAGAGATATTTCTTACCAGTTCGGGAATGGAATGGTGAGCTATTATGCCACCGACTATGTCAATGATGCCTCGGGAAAATCAGAGGATTTCATCATTGGAGGCTTTTATGAGGATGCAGTCATGGATGAGACTCCGCCTGAGATTCAGTTGTTTATTGACGATGACCATTTTGTCAGCGGGGGTATCACCGGTAACAACCCCGTGCTGCTCGCCTACGTGGAGGATGAAAGTGGCATAAACACCACAGGCACGGGAATCGGACACGATATCGTCGCTACCCTCACTGGCTCATCCAAAGAAACCTACGTGCTGAATGACTATTTTGTCTCCGACCTTGGCAGCCAAGGAAAAGGCGTGGTCACCTATCGTATGCAGAACCTTCAGGAAGGGGATTACATGCTTTCTTTGAAGGTGTGGGATGTCTTCAACAACTCCAATACAGAAACCGTCTATTTTAAGGTTAGGAACAGCGATATGATGTCATTGGAAGATCCGTATTGTGCCCCGAATCCTTTTACGGATGCTCAGGGAACAGGTTTCAGCTTCGGACATAACCAGATGGGAAACAATATGGATGTCCAGATCAGCATCTATGATATGATGGGTCGTCTTGTCGCAGTGTTGAAAGAACAGGTGTTGGGCAACTCAACCCGTATCAATCCCATCCGTTGGGACGGTCGTTCCGGAACAGGGAAACCGCTGCCTGCCGGCGTGTATGGATATTGTATCACTGTAACGAACGATAAAAAAGAAACGGCCTCTGTCAGCTCAAAACTCATAATAATCCGGTAATATGATCTCATCAAATATGATAAAAACGCGTCTGGTGTTGCTGTTGCTCATCGTTGGCTGGCATCTCCCGCTTTGTGCCCAATGGGAAAAAACCGAATCGGTGCTGAAAGACCATGCATGGTATAAAATAGGTGTGGTGGAAGAGGGAATTTATGGCCTTGGCGTGGCAGACTTGCAAGCGCTTGGCGTGGAGACCCAAAGTGTGGATCCGTCTAAGATCCGCCTTTTTGGCAACGTGCAGAGCATGCTTCCCGAAGCCAATGCCGCCTCGCGCTACGATGACTTAAACGAGATTTCCATCCAAATCACTGGCGATGAAGATGGCGCTTTCAACGGGAACGACAGAATCATCTTCTTTGGACAAGGACCGCTGACCAAGACATGGACTAACAAAGGCTATTACCAGTGCGAGCGCAATACCTATTCCGACACCGTGTTTTATTTTCTTTGCCTCGAAGGGAACGAGAACGGTCTGAGGGTGACTGACAAACCTGTTGTCACCACCTCGGAATCGGACGCTGTCATCACCCAATATCCGGATTGTTTCTATCACGAAAATGAAGAAATATCGCCTTTCGCTTCTGGGAGAACTTGGTATGGCGATATGTTTACCTCATTAGAAGGCAGCAAGGAGTTTGAACTGGACATCCCTGACCTTGTCACTGCCAAGGTGATTCACATGTTTTCACGTGTGCTGGGTAGATGCCCCTCACGCTTTTCTTACAACCTCTGGATGAACAACAATTTGCTCGTTGACCATGTTGATATTGCCAAAAGCTCTGACTTGAATTTCGGTCATGAGCATGACTTTAACAATGGGATGTGTTTTGTGGATTCGGAACATCTGTCCATACGATACGAAATCAACCCTGTCTCAGAAAACGCTTTGCTTTATCTGGACTATTTCGTAATCAATTGCTGGCGCGAGTTGGTCTTTCATGGAGATATGCTGGCCTTTGGGCTGGTGCCTTCCCAAATAGAGACTCCAGTGGCCAGGGTGCGTGTGAATGGGGCGGGGAGCACGGCATCTTGCTGGGATGTTACCGACCCCATGCATCCCAAAAAACAAGTTATGGATCATCAATTGGGATTCTCTACCTTTGGTATTGATAGCCATGAGGAACAACGCTATCAGGTATTCAACCCTTCTTCGGCACGGACAGTGGCCTCGTGTTACCCAATCCCGAACCAAAACCTTCACGCAATCTCCAATGCTGAGTTACTCATCATCAGCCCGCGTTTGTTCTGGGAAACCTCTAACGCCTTTGCGGATTTCCATCTGGAACAAGATGACATGGACTGTGTTGTGGCCGATGTGGAGGAAATCTATAATGAGTTCGGGACAGGCATGGCTGACCCTACGGCTGTCAGGGATTTCATCAGAATGGTCTATCTCCGTAGTGGGAGAAAACTGAAATATGTGATGCTGATGGGCAAAGGCACTCACGATTATCGCGACATCAAAGGATTTGGAAACAATTTTGTTCCAACCTACGAAATCCTTGAGAAACCTTGGTATGAAGTGGCCTCGATGTGTTCCGACGACTATTTCGCATTGATGGATACCAACGAAGGTGAAAAGTGTACGGGATACGTGGATATCGGCGTGGGTCGTTTGCCCATCACGACCCCTGAACAAGGCGAGGCCTTGCTGGAAAAAGTCAAACACTATGCGGATCTGTCGTCCACTCACGGTGACTGGAAAAACAACCATCTATTCTTGGTTGACAATGACGCGCGTTCCTATATGGACTATACAGAGGATTTGGAAAAGATTCTGGATACGGTCTATCCGATAGCCACGGTCAAGAAACTGTACACGGATTCTTATCCTATTGTCAACACTCCTTCTGGGAAGCGTGTGCCTGAGGCACATGACGTGTTAATGGATTACTTTGACCAAGGAGTGGGGGTGGTGAGTTATACGGGTCATGGCGGGGTGAGAGGTCTCATGGAGGAATTGATCCTTACCAATTCCGACATCCTCGCGATGAACAATTACGACAGGCTTCCTTTTGTCCATACTGCTACCTGCGAGTTCAGCAAATTCGATAACCCAAGCCTGGTCTCTGCTGGTGAGCTGTTGTTCTTGAATCCTCACGGAGGTGCCATCGCCATGCTCACCACCGTAAGGCCTACCTTGGGAACAAACAACCAAAAGGTCTCAAAATCCTTTCATAAGCATCTGTACAGCCAACGTAATAGGCAGTCTTTGCGTTTCGGCGATATCGTTCGGAGTACCAAAGCGGATCCCAAGTATTATTCCTCGTCAAACATTGGTTTCGTGCTTTTTGGCGATCCTGCTTTGCGCATTTCCACCCCTGTTTTGCGGGTCGTCACCCAAAAGATCAATGGGGTGTCTGAAAACCCCGCCGTCACTGCCGGAAGCTTGGTGACAGTGGAAGGTTGTGTTTTCTCGTCGGAGGGAAAGATTGATACCTTATTTAATGGAGAGCTTTCAGTTTGTCTCTATGACAAGAGAACCAAATACACCACATTGGGCAATTTCGTGAATCCCCGTGATTACACCTATTATAATGATGTCTTGTTCAAGGGCAAGGCAACGGTGAGGGATGGCCAGTTTACCGTCAAGATGCAAGTACCTTTGGACGTTAACTATTGGGAAGGGAATGCTCGGTTGAGCTACTACGCATACGATTCGCTTAGGCAGATGGATGCTACAGGTGTTTTCGACGATCTGGCACTAACGGGGGCGGATTCGTTGACGGTTTTTGACCATCAAGGGCCGGATATCCATCTTTATTGGAACACTCCTGACTTTGTCAGTGGTGACCAAGTGAGCCGCAATGGGATTTTGTATGCCGATTTGTTCGATGAACAGGGAATCTATCATTACAATGTTTGCATCGGAAGAAATATCCTTTTGAACAGCACCTTGGCTGAATACGACAACATGCTTTTGAACAGTTGGTTTGAGCCCGCTATGGACGATTATCGCAAGGGCAGGATTGCTATCCCTGTGAAAGAGCTTGATGATGGTACTTACGGATTCAAACTGAAAGCATGGGATACCCAGAATAATCCATCGGAAGTGGAGATTTCTTTTGTGATTAAGGAAGGTATCATGCTTGCTGATGTGTGCAATTACCCGAATCCCTTCCAAGGTGAGACCCGGTTTTCTTTTGTGCATGGCGACAAGACGGAAAACTTGTCGGTGCGTATTGAGGTGTATGACATGATGGGACGTTGTGTGGCTGATATCAACCAGCAAACCGCTGCCACTGGGGGCGTGGTGCCTCCCTTGGTTTGGGATGGCCGTGGTAGTCATGGGCAACGACTGAAAGCTGGAATCTATGTTTACAGGCTTTCCGTTACAGATTCACAGGGGAAAACCAGGACTGTATCAAAACGACTGTTCATCGGATAAAAAAATTTTTTAAAATATAATAAAGCATTCAGTATATCGTTATCTTTGTATGTTTTAATAGCTAATTGATACTAAGTATGAAGAGAAAAGCATTTCTGTTAGGAGCTGTTTTGGCGATGTCAGGTATTGGCTTGTTTGCCCAAGAAACTCCTGAATATCATGAACTTTCGGGTCAGTCACTGAATCCTAATGTCATTACTACTGCCGTTCCGTTCGTATCCATTTCTCCCGATGCCCGTGGTGGTGCTATAGGTGATTGTGGCGTGTCGTCGGAGGCGGATGTGTATAGTATGAATTATAATCCTGCCAAATATACGTATTTGACAGAACCTTTCAGTGTCGGTTTGGGCTATAGCCCTTGGTTGCATAACTTGGTACCAGATATGCATTTGGCATATCTCGCAGTGGCAGGCAAACTGAACGCAGAATCATCGTTGGCTGGTACCCTGAGGTATTTTAATGTTGGTCAAATCAAGTTTACCGATGAAAACGGCGGCTCATTGGGTGAATACAATCCGAATGAATGGGCGTTGGATCTTACGTATTCCCGTATGTTGACCGATTACCTATCGGGTGCAGTGGCGGGTCGTTTCATCTATTCAAACTTGACCCAAAGCCAAGGCGAGGGCTCTTTCCCAGGATGGTCTGTGGCTGCTGATGTGGCAGTTTATTATAAACGTCCTGTGGAATGGTTCCGTGATATGGAAGCTGATTTTGCCTGGGGCGTGTGTGTGAATAACATCGGTTCCAAGGTGAGCTATAGAAGCACCAGCATTGACAAGGATTTTATCCCCACGACTTTGCGCTTCGGACCCAGCATGAAATTACACTTAGATGAGTACCAAACTCTCTCATTCATGGTGGATGTGACCAAATTATTGGTTCCTACCCCGCCGCTCTATAAGAGAGGACCTAACGGCGCATACGAAGTGGATGCTAATGGCAACCTGGTGATTGAAGAGGGCATGTCGGACGACGTCTCTGTGATGGTTGGTATCATCCACTCTTTCTATGACGCCCCTGGTTACAGCTATAATGATTATGGTGAGAAAGTGGGCATGGGCAAGTTCTATGAAGAGCTGTGTGAATACAATGTGGGACTTGGCGTGGAATATTGGTATAATAATGCGTTCTCCTTCCGTGCTGGCTATTTCAATGAAACCGCTCTGAAAGGTAATCGTAAATACATCACCCTTGGCGCTGCCTTGAAGTACAATGTCCTGGGTCTCGATGTCTCCTACCTTGTTCCAGTCAATGGAAAAGTGGGAACCAATCCTCTTGAACACACCTTGCGCTTCAACTTGTCCTATACCATGCCTACGGTCAAGTAATTACAGGTTGAACAGAATAAGAAAAGGTGATCCGATATAATTGGGTCACCTTTTTTGTTTCCTGAAGGTGTGACATGCATCGTGTAATGGCTTCTTCAGCTGAAACAATAGCGTGACGGAAGCTTCTAGACTTTGGGTGAGAATCACAATACCTTCATCTTTGAGATTGTCAGTGGCTAAGTTAATCAATCCTTGATGACCACCCGCATTGACTTTAAGCCGGAAGTCAGATCCTCCTACGGGAATCCTTACCATAAGACCGAAACCTGCCGAGACAGCAACGTTGAGTTTGGGAAGAAAAGTTTGGCTGATTAAGGTGGTGTTATTGGTGGAAGTAGTAATCTGCATCGTGGAGGTGAGGACGGGCTCTGCGAATACTAGCTTGTCTTGTTCGTTATCCCATCGAAAACAATAAGGCAATGGGATTTCTATTGTGGGGGCAAGGTAAAGATAAGGCGTGATTCTTTTTCCCTGTTTCGTGCCGAGATAATAGGTGAGGGGAATGCTGATGGAAGCCACATCAAATGCCGTGGAGATTTCTTTGGTGATGGTTCCCTCTTCGGTCAAGGAAACCTGAAAGTTGCTTTGTCGGCGCATCCTCGTTCCGCGCTGAATCCAGCAGGCATCCAGACCGATGGAAAAATGGTTGAAAAGGTGTTCCCCCGTGATTCCAACGAGATATCCCCAATGCCCGAGATAGGTGGTCTTGCTCAAATCGTTTTTCGACAATACATTCCATCCTGACCCTATCTTCAGGCCGATATAATTACTCCCCGAGAGGGAATAGGACTCGGACGATGATTTCAGTGGCTTTCGGAATTGCCGCTGGGCATAACCTGAGCAGAGCCCTGTAAAAAGAAACAAAAGGAGAAGTATGTTTTTAACTTTCATTCGTTATTAATTATAGCGGTTGTTTCTGGGTTTTTTAATCCCATTCATAGTAAAGTGAGATGCCATCGTGTTTCTTGATTTCAATGGTGCCAGGAGCGTAAGAGGGTATCTCGGGCTGTTGCTTGTAGCTTTTGATCATCTTTCCCATTCGGTAGTTCCTGATGCCAACAAAAGTGTTGTCTTTGGGGTCTCTCACCACGGTGCCCGAGATGATGATGTAGTTGGTGGGATTTCCGGATTGTGGTTCGGGGATGGTCTCTTGGTAGTAGGCAGTGAAAACGCTGTCGTGCCCGATGAGATAAATAGTATCGTTTGTCCGGATGAAGATGTTTCCGGAGGGGTCGCTGGTTTTGAGTTTGTGTTGGGCGATTTGCTCTTTTTGATTCCAGAAATGATGATAATAGAGGGTCCCTTCATGGGTGGGTGGTGCAGTGGGGGAGAGCATGACCTCTCCATTGGGACCAAAGATGTAACGGACGCAGGTGTCGTAGGTCATTCCTTCCACTTTGAAGCTGATTTCTTCCAGGTTGGGTGGGAGAGGACCATAATGGATATGCTCTTCGCCAAAGGCCTGAATCAACGAAGAGGGGAGGACTTCTTCCAAAAACTGGGTGTCTTGCGGATCTTGGAATTCAAGCGGTATGCCTTGCCATTTATTGCAAGCGGTGATACAGACGAGACTTAGAAACAAGCCGATAAGCGAGATTGATTTCATGGCATGGCTTATTTCAGGATCAGGACTTTCTTGGTTAGGATGCCTTCTTGGCAGGTAATACGGAAGAAATAGGCTCCTGGGGGGAGATGGCTGGCTTGGTAACGATGGGTTTGATGGTCAGAGCTGTTCAAAAGCTCGAATTGGTCCACTAAGGCTCCTGTCACATCAAAGACCGAGATGCGCGTGGTGCCGGCCATATTGTCGAAGGCAAATGTCATCTCTCCCTCATTGGGATTGGGGAAAATTTCGGCATGGAGCTGCGTGGGGTTTTCTGGAACACCATGGAAACTGCAATGGATCCATTTGGAGTGTGAAAACTCACCACAGGGACCTTGTGTCTTGGCACAGAGTTCGATGGAGTCTTTCTCAAAGGTGAAGATATAGAGGAGACAGGAGTCATTGTTCAAGCCGTAGGGGATGAGTTGCCAACGGTTGAATCCTGGGTCACTGAAATACCATTCGGTGAGGTGCGTGGATTCGGACGGGGTCTCCACCCAGTATTTCTCGATATTGTATTGGAACTCGGATCCGCCCACGACCCAGCCTTTGCCTTCCACCTCGGGGAAGTTAGGACTGTGGTCGATTTGCAGCCTTAAGGTCACCGTGCTGTCACAACCGTGAACGGTCGGGATGGTGCGTGTCCAAATATTGTCAGGATGGTCGTTGGTGTAGGAATAGGATTCGTTGTCCCATCCGAAGTTCCATATATATTCGTCACATTGATTGTTGACCGTCTTGGTGCCTTCGTATGAATGGTTAATGGTCAGGTTGAGAATATGGATGCTGTCGCAGTTGAACAAAGATCCGCCGCCATTTTCATACGTCATCACTTGATGCGTGGATTGCGAGTAATATTGCCCGTTGACAGGCCAATAGTAGCTATCGCATTCTGTCACGGTTTGTTCGTCGTAATACTCCTGATGGAATTTCAAGTTGAGGCGGTATTTGATGTCGCATCCGCCTTGTGGGTCGGCAAGGATGATTTCATCGTAAGTGTCTTCCGTATAGGTCTGTTGGGTCTTGTCCCAATAGAAGGAGGGATTCTCGTCGTGGCCATAGCAAAGGTATTCGTTTTGGACGGGGGGAGTCTGGTAAGGTCCCACCGTGAGCTCAAGTTTTTCAACTACGGGGCAACCGTGGAAATCCACCGTGTCGAAATAGGCAATTTGTCCGTCTTGTTGGTATGTGACACCATGAAAAAGGAAAGTCTGTGATTCGCAGATGACTGGGTCGATCACGATGGTGTCGTTAAATGGATAGACGGTGAGATTCAGCCATACGGTGCTGTCGCAGCCGTGTTCGGTTTCCAAAGTTTCGGCATAGACACCTGAGGTGTTGTAATAATGTCCGTGGAACAGATAGCTGGTTCCTGAGCAGATGGCTTCGGTGGTGGTGTGGGCGTTCTCGTAAGATGGATAATGGAAGAGATGCAGGGTGATGGTTTTTTCGCAGCCTTGGGCGGTAGTGGTGTGGTATTCATAGTCGCGAGCCTCGCTGCATTCCTGGCCGTAAAAGTTGTAGGTGTCGCCGGGGCAGATATATTGTGTCTCCTCTTCGGTGACAGGGTAGTTGACAGTGACGGTGACGGTGGGGCTTTGGGTAGTTTGGCCGTCGGTGATGACGCAGGTGTAGGTGGTCGTTTCAGTAGGATAGGCGATGGGGGAGGCGCTGTGCGGGTCGCCCAGCCCGATGGTGGGAGACCAGGAGTAGGTGTAGTTGCCCGTGCCACCGATGGCGTTGACATGTAGTTGGGTGGAACTGCCTAAACACAGTGTATTGGGACTCGCGCTGGCTGAGGCGGCCATGGCGGCTCCTGACACCAGGATGTTGACTTGATCGCTGCTGGAACAAGTGCCTTCGGTGTTCGTGACCGTGAGGGTGAAAGTGGTGGTCTCGGTAAGGTTTACAGTGGATGTGTTTTGCGCGTTGGGATTGACGACCTTGTCGGCAGGTTCCCAATGGTAGTTGAAATTGCCTGTGCCTCCAGTCCCGTGAAGCTGGGCTGTGGTGCCATAGTCAATGACCTGTTCTTCACCAGCATTGGCGTTGGGATTGGCATAGACGGTGACTCGCTGTGTTTTGGTGCTGGTGCACACCCCGCCAGTTCCACAGCTGGCGGTAAGCGTCACATCGTATTGACCCGCGGAGGCGTATTGATGCGTGGGGCTGGGTTGCGTGGAGGTCTGTCCATCGCCAAAGTCCCAGAGGTAATTCGTGGTATATCCAGCGGGAGAGGTGGTGGTGGCGTTCGTGAACTGCGTGGTGTTGCCTTGACACACAGAGGTGCCGTTGAAGTTGGCGGTAGGTTTGGCATAAATCCTCACCTGTGTACTCGCATTGCTGCTTTGACTGCCTACCGTGATGGTGCAGGTGTAGGTGCCTGACATGTCAACAGTGCAATTGTTGAGGACCGGGTTCTGTTGGTTGGAGTTGAATCCATTGGGGCCAGTCCAGTGGTAGTTGGCTCCCGCTTGTGCGTTACCTGTCAAATGGATGTCATCACCCACACAGAAAGGACCGTCATTATCTACCAACGGGGGAAGGATGGTGCAGTCGGTCTCGCCTAAACCGCTGTTGGCCTCTTTTTGGAACGTAATGTCAGTGGGCGTGGTGGTGTTGTATTTGGTGATGACCAGGAGATAATATTGCCCGACTTGTGCACTGGAAGGGATGTCACAGGTCTCCACGTCAGAGGTGGATGCACCACAGTCGATGTATTTGCTTTGGGTCAACTGATTTGGACATGGTGTGATGGGATCATCGAAGGGACCCCAGCAGCAATAGTCGATATCCACGTGCGCCGAGTTCGACATTCTAATGGTAAATTGGCCAGCAACGCCGATTTTCATGTGAAACCAGAAGGGTGGACGTTGGGTGAACTGACTGAGACATCCGTAATGGGGACCTGCTTCACAGGAACCGCCTGGGTTGGCATCCACATGGAAGGTGACAATTTCAGAGGTGCAGAAAGGGTCGGAAGTAGCGCAGGTTTGGTTGCCATCACGAGTTATGGGTGACTCCATCAAAGTGAGTTTGAAAAGGAAGCTGAAGAGGTCGTCCGACAAAGATGCTTTCCAGTCAGTGAAACGGTCGCCTTGTTGGTTTTTTTCACTGGCTTCGTAGGCTTGGTATTCCTCGCGGATTTCTGTCTTCATGTCTTCGATATAAGAAGCGAATTGGTGGTCAGGCCAATGGTCAGCTGAGAACAACAACAAAGCGTCGTTCTCGTCGTCGATGACATAGCGGATATGGCTGTCGTTGGCGATAGTGGCACTGATGCAATATCGCATATCAGGTTGATAATCAGATAGATTAATGGTATAGGGCTGTTGCTGCGCAAAAAAGCGAGCGGTAAATAACAAAAGCAGCGTGAAAGTGAATAGTAGTTTGTGCCTCATAGAGATGAGTATTTATAAATCAAACTACAAAGATACGAAAAAGTCTTTTTGGTGTGTCGAAAAAACAAGTTATTTGTTTGTTGGATAGATGGTTGACCTGTATTAAATAAAAAAATCCCGCCATTATTGACGGGATTATAGATATCGTTAACAGAAAGGTTATTAGACCACGCCGGTGAATCCCATAAAGGCCATGGCGAGAATGCCAGCGGTGATCAGGGCGATAGGAGTGCCTTTCATGCCCTTGGGGGGTTCCATCAAATCGATGTGCTCGCGGATGCCGGCAAAGATAATCAAAGCCATAGCGAAACCAAGGGCGATGCCCACTGCATAGACAATGGATTCACCCAAGCTTAGGATATGAGCCACACCACCATAGTTGAACTCCTTGGTGACTACCGTCAACGAAACGCCCAACACAGCGCAGTTGGTAGTGATCAAAGGAAGGAACACACCCAATGCAGTATAGAGCGAGGGGCTAATCTTCTTCAAGATAATCTCCACCATCTGCACAAGGGCGGCGATAATCAAGATGAAGGCGATGGTCTGCATGAACTTGTCCAAACCCAAAGGAATGAGAAGGTATTGATTCACCAGCCATGTGACAAGGGTGGCAAGGGTTAGCACGAAGATAACGGCAGCTCCCATGCCCAAAGCGGTAGAGGTCTTCTTTGAAGTGCCTAAGAAAGGACAGATGCCCAAAAACTGGGAGAAGATCACATTGTTGACCAAGATGGTCGATAAGATAATGATAAGGTATTTCATGGCTTAGTGACTTTCTTTTTTGAATTTGTTGACAATAGCGATGACGAAGCCGAGGCAGATGAAAGCGCCAGGAGGCAGGATGAAAATCAAGATGTTGGCTGTCTCTGGCAGGATGCTAAGACCGAAGATGGAACCGCTGCCGAGGAACTCACGGATGCAGCCCAACAGTGTCAAAGCCAGGGTGAAGCCTAAACCCATGCCGAGGCCGTCCAACATGGATGGGAGCACTGGGTTCTTCGAGGCAAAAGCCTCAGCACGACCCAGCACGATGCAGTTCACCACAATCAAGGGGATAAACAAACCGAGGGTTTCGTAAATGTCGGGCACGTAAGCCTGCATCAACAGCTGAACCAGGGTCACGAACGAAGCGATGACAACGATGAAGCAGGGGATGCGTACCTTGTCGGGGATGAATCCCTTCAGCAGAGAGATGAAGATGTTCGACAACACCAGCACGAAGGTGGTGGCTAAGCCCATCGACATGCCATTGATGGCACTGGTGGTCGTGGCCAATGTCGGACAGCAGCCTAACAACAACACCAAGATGGGGTTTTCTTTGATGAGTCCTTTGGTAAAGGTTTGCAGATTGTTACTCATTGCTTTGTCCTCCTTCCATAGTTACGTTCATGAAATTAGCCTTGTTGGCCTCAAACGCCTTATAGGCCTTGTCCACCGCCTTTGAGAATGCTCTGGAGGTGATGGTAGCCGCGGTGATGGCGTCAACATCACCACCGTCTTTCTTGACGATTAATTGATAGGTGTTGGGGTTCTTATCGACAAACTGGTCTTTGAACTTGCCAGTCATGTTGGCACCAAGGCCAGGGGTCTCAGCATGTGAGAGCACCGAAGTGCCTTTGATGGTGCCGTCGGCAAGGAAACCAACCATCATGTCAATCTTGCCGCCGAAGCCGCCTTCGCTGGTCTTGACTGCCGCGCCTTGGAATTGGCCGTTGGCATTATATGCGAGGTTGCAGGGGAATGTCAAATCGACACCTTCGTAATTAAACCGTAAGGTATCCTCCTTGTAGGTAATCTCGCCATTCAATGGCAACACTTCCTGGATGGCGGCCTCGTTCTTCTTTTGGTCCACCGCCGCAATGGTGTCTTTGGTCATGCCATAGACGAGACCCAACACACCGCCTGACACCGCCGTGATGACGAACAAGGCGATGAGCATGTTAATTAATGTGGATTCTTTTTTCTTAGCCATGACAATTACTTTTTAGAGGGTTTGACAACACCGAAAACTTGGGGCTTGAAAGCCTTGTTGATAAGCGGCGTGAGAGCGTTCATGATGAGAATAGCAAATGAGACACCTTCGGGATAGGCTCCCCACAGACGGATCACCACGGTGATGACACCGATGCCGAATCCGAACAGGATCTTGCCTTGGATGGTCATCGGTGAGGTCACCATGTCGGTGGCCATGAAAAAGGCACCGAGGATGAGACCGCCATACACCAGATGATACCAAGGTGCGATGTATTGCGTGGGGTTAATGAGATAGAAGATGCCTGTGAACACGAACACCGTGAGCAGAATGCTCAGAGGCGTTTGCCAATCAATCACCTTGCGGATGATCAGATAGATGGCACCAATGAGCAAGGCAATGGCGCAGACTTCACCGAAAGCGCCGCCGCGGTTACCAAGCACCATATCGACAAACTGCATCTGGTCGAGAGAGTTGGCTCCTGCCTCTTTCAGCAGACCGAGTGGTGTGGGGCCTGTGATGGCGTCAGCGAAAAAGCCTTTTTCAAAGATGGGCGATGTTTGCGGCCAGGTGGTCATGGCGGTCGGGAACGACACTAACATGAACACACGGCCTACCAGAGCAGGATTGAAGGGGTTCTTTCCCAAGCCACCGTATGGCATCTTGCCGATGCCGATGGCAACTACACTGCCCACAATGGCCATCCAGATGGGAAGGTTGGCAGGCACGTTGAAAGCCAGCAGGAGGCCGGTGAGCGCTGCGGACCCGTCGTTGATGGTGAGAGGCCCCTTGATGAGAAACTTCTGTATCAGCCATTCAGTCAGCATACACGATGCTACCGTGACAATTGTCAGCCGCAATGCGTACCAACCGAAATAATAAATCGCCACAAGCAAAGCGGGCACTAAGGCAAGAATCACACGGTACATGATCTTCCTCGTGTTTTCCGTTGAGTGTACATGCGGCGAACCAGATATTGTATATTTCATTGTCAAATCGTTTGTTTTTATAATAAATTGTTGATTTTCTTACTTCTTACTTCTGGCTCCTTCCCCTAATAATCGCTCCTGTTTTGGCCTTGCCGTAACGGATGTAGTCGAGCAACGGGATATTGGCGGGGCAGGTGAACTCGCAGGAGCCGCATTCGATGCAGTCCATGATGTGGTTCTTCTCTGTCTCATCAAAATCATTGAGTTTGGCGACTTTGTGGAGCAGGAAGGGTTGCAAGCCCATAGGGCAGGCTTTGGCGCAGCGACCGCAGCGGATGCAGTTGGTCTGGCGACGGTCTTGCGCTTCCTTGAGGGTCATCAGCAGGATGCCAGAGGTTCCTTTCATGCATGGGAAGTCAGTGACTGACACGGACTTGCCCATCATGGGACCGCCGTTGATGACATCGGTGATGTCTTCCGGGAGCCCTCCCACTGCCTCGATGAGCAGGTTGGCAGGTGTCCCGAAACGCACACGGAAGTTCGAGGGGTTTTTCACGGATTTGCCGGTGACGGTGACGATACGCTCGATAAGGGGTTTGTTCTTCTGAACTGCCTCATAAATGGCGTAGGTGGAGGCCACGTTGACCACTACGCATCCCGTTTCGATGGGGAGCTTGCCCGAAGGCACCTCGCGGCCTGTGATGGCCTTGATGATCTGCTTCTCACCGCCTTGGGGGTACTTGGTCTTCAGCGGTTGCACCACGATGCCCGCAAACAGGTCGCGGTGTTCGTTGATGGTCTTGTCGAGTAACTCGATGGCTTTCATCTTGTTGGTCTCGATGCCGATGATGCCTTTGTCGGTGCCGACACCTTTCATGACAATCTTGACACCGACAAGGAACTCCATGGTCTTCTCTAACAGGAGCCGATAGTCGCAAGTCAGATAAGGCTCGCATTCGGCAGCGTTGATGATGACATACTCGGCCTTCTTGCCTTCAGGAACCATCATTTTGATGTGAGTGGGGAAGGTGGCACCACCCATGCCGACGATGCCGCATTCTTTCACCTTGTCGATGATGGCTTTCCCATCCAGTTTGATGTCGGTGAGCAACTCGTCTGTTTGGAGGATGCCTTCAGCCCATTCATCATTCTCCTCACGGTCGATGAAGACAGCGGGTTTGTAATAACCGGTATGGTCCATCACCACGTCGATCTTGGCGACAGTGCCAGTGGCGGGTGAGTGGACGTTGGCGGAGACGAATCCTTTGGCTGTGCCGATGAGCTGACCGGTCAACACGCGGTCGCCCTTGTTGACGATACATTCTGCCGGTGCACCGAGGCATTGTCCCAAGGGGACGATGATTTGCTTGGGCATCGGGAAGTCTTTGATGGGCTGGTCGGCGGAGAACTTGTTCTCTTCCGGATGGACGCCGCCCTTATGGAAAGTCTTTATAGGATTCATGCTGTGACGGTTTTTTCAAGTTCAACTTTTTCGACTTTGGGAGCTTCCTGTGGTTTAGGAGCTTCCGCGGGTTGTTCAGTCTTGGGTTTTCTTGGCGGGAAGTTGACGGCGTGGATGGTGCCACGGGGGCATACCTCCTCGCATTTGCGGCATGACTTGCACTTGGCTGGATCGATGTAGGCTAAGTTGCCTCGCATCTCAATAGCCTCGAACGGACAGGTCTTCACGCACTTCTGGCAGCCGATGCAGCCCACCGCGCAGTTTTTGATGACCAAGGCACCCTTGTCGGTGTTGGAGCAGCAGACATAAACACGACGGTCGTTCTTTCCGCGGGGACGGATTTCGATGATGCCTCTGGGGCAGGTCTTGGCACATACGCCGCAGCCTACACATTTGTCGGGGTCAACAACAGGCAGGCCCGTCTCGGGGTCGATGTGAAGAGCACCGAAGTTGCACTTCTTCACGCAGTCACCCAAACCGAGGCAGCCTTTCGAGCAACCGCCTTCACCAGCGTAAAGGGTGTTGGCGAATGCACAGATGTCAGCCCCTTCGTAATGCACTTTGGCGGGAGAGTTCTGGCAGCTGCCGTTGCAGCGTACCACAGCAATCTTGGGTTCAAAGGTGCCAGCAGTGAGTCCTAAGACAGCAGCCACCTTGCCCATGTCGGTGCCGGGACAGGCGAGACCGTCGATGTTGCCCTTCTCAGCAGCTTGCTTCACACAAGCCTCCGCCAAAGCACGGCATCCGGCAAAACCGCAACCACCGCAGTTGGCACCAGGCAGACATGCTTCCGCCTCGTCAATCAACGGGTTCTCCTCGACCTTGAACCGCTGGGCCACAATGTATAACACTACAGCCAATACGGCTCCCAGGATACCGAGAACCAACAATGAAATAAGTAAAATGTTACTCATTAGTGATAAGATTTTGAAATTGTTTTCATTTTTAAACTTGCAAAATTAAGGAAACTCCTTTTTTTGACAAAGCTTTTTTTTCGTTTTCTGACACCTGCCTCAATCAATGATATACTCAAACTGCTTTCTCAATTTGTCGCGACAAAGATAAAGCACTATGTAATAAGGTATCAACGCCACTATACTGATGAGTGCCGACAGACCATCGTTGAGCCCCAATCCCAAACAGACAAACAACACTGCCAGCAACAACAGAATCGGTATGAGATAGGCCAACACCGCAGCTTTGTTGCCTTGACCTACCTTCATGACAACATTAACCTTTTGAAACAAATGAAATTCCTGACCCTTCGGTCGTGGCACCGTGAGGATCTTCTCTGCCTGCTCGCCCATGCCACAAGCACTCTTGGCGTGGCAAGCTGCACACGCGCTTTGCGAAATAATCTTAATCTCCATCTCGTCGTCTGTGATCTTGGTCACAACGCCCTCGTGGGATATGGTTTCTTGATTGCTCATCTTTTTTTATTGGCAAAGATACATTTTTTTTATTTTTGCAGTAAATTAACTGGATTTATGTCGAAGGAAAAAAAGAAAAATGGCAAAATAAAAAACTGGTTCAAGACTCATTACAATGCCTTGAAAGACTGGTATCATAAAGATGACAATTTCCTGAAGGTCGTGCGTTTTCCAGGGACGAAGCTGCCGCTGTTGGATGTGGTGACCGACTTTATCAAGCTCTTCTCCAAAGGCCGCACCATCGACCGCGCCGCAGGGGTGGCATTCAACTTCTTTGTGGCACTCTTCCCGCTGTTACTCTTCTTCTTCACCTTGATTCCCTACATCCCGATTCCCCATCTATATGAAAGAGTGATGATGCTGATCAAGGATTTCTTGATTCCCTCGGGAACCCTGGATTATGTCACTGAGACTATCGACGGCATCATGAACCAACCTCATGACGGCTTGCTGTCCATTAGTATCATCTTGTGCTTGGTTTTCGGCTCCAGCGGCATCGTCGCTTTTTTCAACGGATTCCGTAACTTGTATGCCAACTACGTGACTGACAAAGGATTGACGGTAAAAGGATGGGTTATTCAACGCATCTTCGCCATCGTGATGTTGCTGATTATCGGAGTGTTGTTGGTGCTCTCCATTATACTGATTTCCATGGGTGGCATGGCTTTGAAATCTCTGGCGACACACGGAATCATCACAGCGGGTAAGTTCATCTTCTTCCTGTTCAATCTGTTGCGTTGGATCATCGCAATCTTCATGCTGTGTCTGGGCGTGTCGCTGCTGTATTATTTTGGTAACGTCAGGTACGACGAGCATTATCGGAAAGAGCTGAAGAAGCCTACCCGGAAAGGGAAGAAATACCGTGAGTTTGTGATTTTCTCTCCCGGAACCATCTTGGCAACGACTTTGTTCGTGCTGGGTACAGTGGCTTTCAATACCTATATCTCTAATTTCTCCCGATATAATGTGCTGTACGGATCCATCGGAACTTTGATTATCCTTTTGTTGTGGATTTGGATTGTCTCTATCTTGATTCTGGCAGGGAACGACTTGAATTCAGGCATCCGTCGTGAATCGGTGAAACTTAGCGCGGGTGAGGACAATACCCGAAGGAAAATGATTGTTATCGATGCCTTGAGAAAAAATATCCGTACCCATCAGCAAGCTATCGAGTTCAGGAATAGCAGAATTGCTGATTTGCGTAAGGATATCGAAGAGAAGAGCATCCTTGTCCATGATTTGGAAGAACAGAACAAGGACAGTGAGTTGATTATCAAAGCTTATAAGGATTTTGCGGCACGCGAGCTGAAGAATGCCGACCAAGAGAGCTTGGATGTTGACAACATACGGGAACAATTCGCCCAATTTGAAGAATCATAAAGCCATTGTCATGGGTGTTGTCGCACGTCAAAGCATCAAAGGAACCATTGCCACCTATATCGGAGTGGCAGTGGGTATCGTCACGACCTTCGTTATCCAGACCAAGGCTCTGGAGCCGGAGCAGATCGGCTTGATCGATGTGTTGGTGCAATGCTCCATCTTATTTGCGGGATTGGCTCAGCTGGGTACCAGTTCCTCAGCCATGCGCTATTACCCCTTTTTCAAGGACGAGAAAAGCCGTGACCATGGCTTTTTCGGCTGGACAGTGCTGGTTCCACTGATCGGTTTCCTTGTCTTCCTATTGTTATTTTTGGTTTTCAAGGATAGCATCGTACAGTTTTTCTCGGAGGATTCGGGAATGCCGGATTCGGGACTGTTCGGCAAATACGTCAACTTTGTTATTCCTTTGGCTTTCTTCCTGTTGTATATCACGGTGTTCGAGACCAATAGCAACTTGTTGCTTCGTATCGTGTTGCCGAAATTTGTCCGCGAAGTAGGACTTAGGGTAGCGACACTGGTGGTTTATCTGCTTTATTATTATAAGGTGATAGATTTCGATGGAGTTATTGTTGCATTTTGTATATTTTACGGTTTGGCCACCTTGATCAACATTGTCTATCTGTTATCGCTAAAACGGGTCTCGTTCAAGATTGACCGAAAGTATGTCTCTCAAAAGCTGCGGCACGATTTCTTGTACTATACCTTGTTTATGATTGCCGCTGCGGTGGCAGGGAATGCCATCCCTATGCTGAGCAAGTTCTTGCTTGCGGGCATGGAGGGATTTCGCCTGGCGGGTGTATTCACGATTGCCACGAACATCGCGGCTTTGGTCGAGATGCCTTACCGTTCTTTGGGTGCCATCTCCCGTCCCCATATCTCCGAGGCTATGGCGCACCAAGAAATTGCCCGAGCCGATGCCTTGTGCAAAAATGTGGCATTGCATCAGTTTATCATCGGCTTGTTTGTGCTGTTTTTCATTTGGATTAATATAGATTTCCTGTTCGACTTGCTTCCTAATGGAGAGGTATATCGATTAGGCAAATGGGCCGTGCTGATACTGGCTCTCGGCAGGTTAGTGTATTCTACCTTGGATGTCTCGCTTACAGTACTCAGTTATTCCAAATACTATTATTATTCGCTGGGGTTCACCTTGTTGTTAGCCGTTCTTTCTGTGGGACTGAACCGTTGGTTTATTCCCTATTGGGATATCAATGGGGCAGCGCTGGCGAATGTGCTTTCCTATTTGGTTTATTTTGTCTTGCTGCTGTTGTTTATCCGTTGGAAGATTGGAGTGTTTGCGCTTTCAGGAAAACAACTTATAGTGGCAGGTATCGTGCTGGTGCTGTTTGCATTGGATGCCGTTTGGAGTGCATGGCTTGCTCCTTGGCTGGTGAAACGGTTTGGCATACAGTTGATTGGGTTGGGATTCAATGCGGTGCTGAAGTCTGTCATCTTCCTTGCATTAGGAATGACCGCATTGTACAGAATGAAAGTCTCACAGTCAATCAATGATTTGATTGAAAGGTTGTTACATAAAAAATAAGCAGCGTTGGATATGATTAAATTCATCGGTTATCTCGTTTGTTATTGCATTTATCCATTTTCTTTTTTATTTCCAAGAAACAAGAATAAATGGGCGTTTGGAAGCTTCAGAGGGGCTTTTAACGACAACGCAAAATACATGTTTATCTATGCCTCCAATCAGTTGAAAGACAAGAACTGTGCGTGGTTAAGCATCAAACGCTCCACAGTTCAATTGATTCGTGACAAGGGAATGAAAGCCTATCACATCTTAAGTCCTCGGGGTATCAGGTTTGCGCTCACCTCGAAGTACTGGATTTACAACGCTTATTCCTCCGACATCATGTTTTGCCTTTCGGGGAATGCTGTATGCGTTAACCTTTGGCATGGGCTTTCGATGAAACTGATTGAGTTCAAGATTACTACCGGTCCCTTGGCGGATCGTTTTTATAAGAAAACCTTGAAAGAACGTTTTTATCATCCTGAGACCTTTAAACGTCCTGATTATGTGCTTTCATCGTCGGATTTCTTCACCCAAAGTTTCGCCGATTCGTTCCGCATTCCCGTTAACCGATGTCTTGAATTCGGCTATCCTCGTAATGAGATTCTGTTTTGGAACGAGGAGAAAAGAATGGCTTTCGTGGAGCGTTACGAGCCTGTGGAGACCAAACAGTTGTTGGAACGTTTGAAAGGTGGCGGTTATGACAAGGTGTATGCATACCTGCCTACTTGGCGTGACGCGCAACGTGACTTGTTCGTGAAAAACTTTGACTTGCAGCGCATGGATGCCTTGATGCGGGAACACAACGCCTTACTGTTGATGAAACCTCACGCCAACACCTTTGTGGATCCTGGCATTGACAAGGGCTTGACCAATGTTGTCTTTATCCCCTCCACGGTGGATATCTATCCAGTGTTGCCTTACGTCGATGTGCTGATCACCGACTATTCATCGGTGACTTTCGATTTCTCCCTGATGAAGGGTAAAAATATCATTTTTTATCCTTACGATTATGAGGAGTATAAGAAAAGCAGGGCATTCGAGTATCCCTATGATGACCTTGCGGTTGGCAAGAAAGTCTATGATTTCGACAGTCTTGTGTCGGCTATGGTTAGCGGGGAAAATTATCTTCCCGAAGCGGAACGACAGCGTTTTGTCGCGGATGTTTGGGGCAACAATAGGGAAGGGGCTTGCGAAAAAATCGGACGTTTCTTAAGAGATCTCAACAATCGTACGGTATAATTCAAGAATAGCGTCTTTCTCCAATTGAATGGGGTTGTTTTTCAATCTCACTGGATTCACCGATTGGCTTAATAACTCCAGCTCGGAATCCCTTTCACTTGTGGAATGGGGCCTTCCCAGTCCCATCATCAACATCATCTTGCGGAATTGCTGGATGGCTTCTGTAGGTTGTCCTTTCCCCATGGAACCAGCGATTTGATGGAACACCCTGGTTACATAGTCATACCCCCTTGGGTCGATACAGTGTTCAGGATGCTTGAGCATATAGGCCCAGATTTCAGGAAGGCATACTGCCACCGCATGGCCATGGGGAAGCTTGTAAAGGGAGGTGATTTTATAGCTCATGGCATGGGCGGCAGTGGTCTGCGCTAGGTTGATGGCTTTTCCACTGAAGTTGGCGGCTGACATGATTTTTTCCGCTGCATCTTCATCGTTTTCAAAGATATATCGTTCCCAGTGGGTCATGATGGTTTCCACAGCAGTCTTGGAGTAGCCCTTGCTTTCATCGGTTGAGTTCAGCGACCACCACGACTCGATGCCCTGACATAAAGCATCCATCATCGTGCATTTTTTTTGGTATAGCGGTAGCGTTTTCAATACCGATGGCTCCAAGATAGCGACATCAGGAAGGATACGTTCGTCGGTGACGGTTTGTTTGACACCGTTCAAATAGACAACAGCATTGTGGGTGGACTCTGAACCCGTACCGGCAGTGGTGGGGATGGCTATCAAAGGGATGGTGTCTCGATGTTCGAGACAGGTCAGTTTGATGCATTTCGCTACATCGATGCAGCTTCCACCCCCCACGGCAATCAACGCATCACAATCCTCTTTTAGGAATTGCTCGGCACCTTGATCCACCTGCTCTTGTAGCGGGTTGGGAGTGAAATTGTTGAAAAGAGCTTTCGGAAGCGTGATGCCTTCGATTTGGGTTTTGATACTTAAAAAAGGGAACGAAGCATCGGTCACCAACATGGGTTTCCTGAAATGGACTTGTTCCATAATTTGGTACAAGTTCTGAATGCCGTTGAGAATCTGTTGCATGGTGGTTATCGTTGAAGGAATTGCATCAGAGCTTCTTTGTTTTGTATGGGGGTGGTGGTAGGTCGTCCCAAATCTTTTCGGTTGCCCTTTCTCACCTTTACTTCCAGAAAGAGTGTGGAGAATTGAGCGTTGAGCGTTGAGAGTTGGCTTTCCAAATCTTGTTTGGTGCTGACGCTTAAGGCTGTTTTGTAGCCGACGGCTTTGGCCACGGCGGGAAGGTCGATTTTCAGGCCTACAGTGGGTTGTCCTCCTACCGAGTCGTGGGCGCCATTGTTGAACACCACATGCACATAGTTGTTAGGGGCGTTATGAGCGACGATGGCCATGGATCCTAAGTGCATGATGGCTGCGCCGTCCCCGTCGAAGCACCAGACTCTTCGTTGGGGTTGTTCTATGGCGATGCCAAGAGCGATTTGGGAAGCATGTCCCATGGAACCGACAGTGAGGAAGTCGCGTTCATGACCCTGTCCTTGGGCTGCTCGGTACTCGAAAAGTTCCCTGCTGATCATGCCGGTAGTGGAAACGATGATATCGTCGGGACCTATGGCGGCGGCGATGGTTTGTATGGCTTCCTCGCGGGTCATGGGCAGTTCGTTTTTCTCTGCATTTTGCAGCGTGTAGGTGTCGAAGGTGTCTTTCTCGATGACGAGGGCGAATGCCTCTCCAGTGTTTTTGATGGTGGTTGCCGCCTTCTCGATTTGTTTCTCCGCCAGGGTTTCCTCTTTGCTCAGCACCTCATAGTTGATACCCATCACGTTGAGGAGTCCAGTGGTGATCTTGCCTTGTTTCACGTGTTGCGGCTCATCGTGTACACCTGGACGGCCACGCCATCCGATGATGAGCAGCACAGGGATGTGGTACACTTCTTTGTCGGTGAGTGAGGCGAGGGGGTTGATGGCATTGCCTTCACCGGAGTTTTGCATGTAAACGGCTCCTACTTTGCCAGTGGCAAGATGGTATCCCGCGGCAAGGGCCACTGCGGCGCCTTCGTTGGCGGTGATGATGTTGTGTTTCGCGTCGATGTTGTCGGTGATGTATGCACAGACGTTTTTCAGCAGGCTGTCAGGCACTCCAGCATAAAACTCAATACCATGGCAGCGAAGGGTCTCGATAAAAAACTCGGGTTTGATCATGGCTTATTCCTCCGGGATTAGGGTGATGATTTCCTTGATGGGCATGCACATATCGTCGCATTCCTTGGCACGATGGTGTTCCAGGATGGTTCTGGCCGCCTTTTGCATGGCCGGAAATCCTGTGCGGGTCAGCTGGTTGGCGTAGATGACCACATTGACACCACGGGCTTTGAACTCGTCTTCAGTGACGGTGTTGAACGAAGTGGGTACCACCACGATGGGGGTGATGGTGTCTTTGGCGCGGAATTTCTCCACGAATTCGAAAATCTCGGCAGGGTCTTTCTTGCGGCTGTGGATCATAATGGCGTCGGCGCCGGCTCCAACGTATGCGAAGGCTCGGGTCAGGGCGTCATCCATGCCTTGTTCAAGAATCAGACTCTCGATGCGGGCGCAGATCATGAAGTCATGGGTCTTTTGGGCTTTCTTGCCGGCAGCGATTTTGGCGCAGAAATTCTCGATGCTGTCCTGGGTCTGTTTCACCTCGGTTCCGAACAACGAGTTCTTTTTGAGCCCCGTCTTGTCTTCAATGATGATCATGGAGACTCCCATGCGTTCTAAGCTTCGGACGGTATATACGAAATGCTCGGCGAGTCCTCCAGTGTCGCCGTCGAAGATAATGGGCTTGGTGGTCACCTCCATGATATCGTCGATGGTACGGAACCTGCTGGTCATGTCAACAAGCTCGATGTCGGGCTTGCCTTTGGCGGTGGAGTCGCAGAGGCTGGAGATCCACATGGCGTCGAATTGATAGGTCTTCCCGTCTTGAAGCACGGTGGTCTTCTCGGCAATGAGTCCCGTGATGCCACTATGGGCTTCGATGGCGGTGACAAGGCCTTTCATCTGAATCACTTTCTTAAGACGGCCTCGGCGGATGTCAGGCATGGAAAGCTCAGCGCGATGCATCTTGTCGATTTCTTTGTATTTCGGATCGCTGGAATAGGGATATTCCACGAGTTTCCCTCCATATTCACCAAGGATGTCAATCACCTCTTGGCGGATGGGCTTTTGGAACCCGTTGACCCAATCATCACCGTGAACCACGAAAGCAGGTCTCAACCGACGGAGATTCTCTGCGTAGCTAAGGGTCTTCTGCTCAACGACGTTTTCAACGCCTGCAATATTGGAAATCAGTGATTTTCGTTCTGCAAATGGCATTAATGGGAACCGACGGTAGCTAGCCACAGCTTCATCGGACAGCACCCCGATGGTCAGACGGCCAAGCCTTTTGGCGCGTTTGATGATGGCGATGTGGCCCGAATGGATGTATTCCGTAGAGAAACACATGTAAACGGTTCTTTCCTCGATGGCATGATGGAGGGCAGTCACCTTTTCAAGGTCTTCGGGGGTGTCAATCTCCGAACAGAGCAGGTCTCTCACGTCCAAAGGTGTGAGGTGGCATTGGTCGGAAACTTCGTTGAAGGCCTTCTCCGCATAGCAGTTGGTGTTGCCTGATTCACAGAACTGTATGATGCGTTCCATCCATATTTTCCAATCGTCTTTCAGAATCTTGTAAAGGGGCTGGGCTGCCATGGCATGGTCGAAAAACTCCACGCCGACTTTGGTGATCCTGTCGCCTTCAATGACGGCCTTGAAGTCTTTCTCGGGAAGCTCGGTCGTGCTGCTTACCGTCATACAACTGGTTTTGCTTTTCAAGACCGATTCAAAGACCTGATTCTCAAACACGAGATCACCGTGCATCAAGATGATGTCATCATCTTTTAAATGGTCTTTAGCACAGTAAATGCTGTAGATGTAGTTGGTCTTGTCATATACAGGGTTGTTCACGAAGGTGAATCTCAAAGGCAGATGGAGGAAGTGGCAGTAGTCAATCAGAATTTGGTCGAAATAACCTGTGGTTATCACCACTTCTTCAATGCCATAATCGACAATCTGTTGGAGCTGATGGCTTAAAATGGTATCGTTGTGGGAGATCTCAGTCATGCATTTGGGATGCTCGTTGGTGAGCACACCCATGCGGTGACCAAGACCTGAATTGAGAATTAATGCTTTCATATTGTTGTTACGTTTTTGTTCTCTTTAATTGGTTGCATTTCCAAGCAAGCCTTTGGTGACGTTTTTTCTGAAGAGGATGAGTTTGTTTCCTTTGCTGGTTTGGCCTTTCAAGGCGAAACTGACCCATAACACGAGGGTGCCGCCCCATTTGACAAGCTCGGAAAACAGTCGCTTGGCGTACTTGGCTTTGCTGATGGCTGAAGTCCGTAACTTCTCACTTTTCCCGATGGACTGGGAAAGGCGGATGAGGTATGCGTCGCTGAGTTTTGTCTCTGGAATGAGATGGTACAAGATGGCGTTGGGGAGATAAAAGATTCTCATGCCTGCAGTTCTCATCTTGTCGAAAATGTCTTTTTCCTCTGAGGCGAACAAGTTGTTGCCTTTTCTTCCCAAATCCACATTGAAGAGTCCAACCTGTTGGAAAACAGCAGCTCGATAGGCAGCGTTTCCTCCCCCAGGATAGTCGTTGGGGGCGAATTCCTTGACTTGATCCCCGTTATATTTGTATCCTGTCAATAACATCTTGATGTAATGGCTCATCCATGCGGGCTCACTGGTCTCGTATTGGGGGATAATGGGTCCGCCGGCAGCGTCGGCCTCCGGGTGTTGAGCGAAGAAATCCGCGTAGGTGCGCAAATAGGCTTCGTTGACCAAAGCATCGTCATCGACATACACCAGAAGGTCTCCTTTCGCTTCTTGGATGCCTCGGTTACGAGCGTATGAAAGCCCTTGCTGGGTCTCCTTGAAACATCGCAAGACCACATTGGGGAAGTCGTGCTGGAAACGCTGGCATTCTGATTCGGTGTTGTCGGTGCAGTTGTTGTTGACTAAAACGATCTCGTACTGATTCGGGTCGAGGTCATTCTCAGCAATGCTTTTCAACACGTTGTAGAGGTACTTGTCGCGGTTGTAGGTGCAGAGGATGACGGAGAGCATGACTTTTTCTTTCTGATGGTAAAGATAATAGTGGCAGCCAGGGAGAGCAAGATGATCAACCCACTGATTAAGGAGAGTGTCCCACCTACTTTCCAGATCCGAGGCTCATAGCGCATCGTGATTTCATGTTGACCAGCGGGGATCATGGCGGCTCTGAGCAGGTAGTTGGCACGCAGTAGCGGATGTTCCTGTCCGTCGAGATGCATCACCCATCCTTCTTTTGTCCAGATCTCGGAGAAAACTACCAGCTGGTCTTGGTTGGCACTGAATTGATAGGTGAGTTGATTGGGTTTGTATTCGGCGAGACGGATTTCTCCGTTTCCTTCTGTAGTGGGCTGGAATCCAGCTAGTTGCCGCTCAAACTCTTGATGCATGATGGCGGTATGACGTAGGTCGGTACTGGCTAAAGCATTGTATTCATCATTGGCCGTGTTGACCCATTGGATGTCGTTTACACACCAAGCATTGCCAAAAGCCTCGGGATTGCTGATGGGTTTGGAGTTTGGATTGATGATGAAGTATTTGGTGTTCAGCATGTTCAGTACTTTATTCTTTCTGAATCCAGCGAGCAGGTCGTCTTCGGATTCGATGTTTTGGAAGATGGAGCTGAACCCTTTGATTTCTTGGTTGAGATACACGTTGATGACATCTTGATAACGACGCAGTTTTGCTCCGGAATAGCCACCGATGGATTTGTGGAAATAGGAGGTGCTGGCATCGTTGAAGACGTTTTTAGTAAGATCCAGTACTCTGAAATCCAAATCTTTGTCGGCTAAGATAGCTTGATCGGCAGTGGTGGGGCTGAATGGCTGTGCGAATTGACGCTTTGGAATGAAGTCATCGTTGTTGAGGTAACGTTTGTCAATCGGCACCATGTCGAGCAGGATGAGGACCGCGAGGATGGGATAGGCGATGCCTGGCTTGAGTTTGCCTTTGGCGGTCAACAAAATAGGAACCGCGGCCAACACGATGAAGATAAAGCTTCGGATGGCGTCTTTCTTGAAGATGGCGACACGGACATTTTCTAACTGTTCGGCGAAGCTCTTGGCGATGGCTCCGTCTTTTCCAGCCATGAGGCTGCTGAATTGCTGTGCCTCAGCTTGGCTGAGGAAGGTGAAGAACACCTTGGGCATCAAGAAGAACAGCAGGCATAGTCCCGCAGTGACACCTAAGGAGATAAAGAAGAATTTCTTGTTTTTCGTGAAGCTATCGGGAGTCTTGAGAATCTCCGCCAGACCGAGGAATCCCAGCAGTGGCATGCAGACTTCTGCGATGACCAGGGTCATGGACACTGCCCTGAATTTGCTGTAACCTGGGATATAGTCGATGAAGAAGTTGGTGAACCCCATGAAGTTCTTTCCCCAACTGAGTAGGATGGAAAGAAGGGTGGCAATGAGGAGTGCCCACTTCAGCCTGCCTTTGACCACGAAAGCTCCTAAGAGGAACAGAAAGACCACAATGGCTCCTACATAGACGGGTCCGCTGGTGCCTGGTTGGTCACCCCAATAAGCGTTGTTTTGGGCGATGTTGTCTCTGAAACGGCTTTCGGCTTTCTCCAAAGCGGGGTTCTGTTTGCCGATATAGGCTGAGGCACCTCCCTTGGCATTGGGAATCATCAGGCTCCAGGTCTCGCCGATGCCGTAACTCCACTGGGTGATGTAGTCGCGCTCAAGACCTTGGGTCTGGTTATCACTTTCCAAAGTCAACACGGGTTTGCCACGGGTGGTCTCTTTGCCATACTCATAGTTGGCATACAGTTTCACGGAACAGGCAAGGACGCTGAATACGGCGGCAACCACAAGCACCATGCTGGCTTTCATGAAGTTCATGAGCTTCTTCTCGCGAAGCTGATGAATAAATTCCGCGATGACGATGATGAGGGCGGTGAGGAGCAGGTAATAGGTAATCTGCAAGTGATTCACCTTCAGCTCTAAAGCCAATGCCAAGGCGGTTAGAATCCCTCCCCAAAGGTATTTCCCTTTGTACGACAAAAGGATACCAGCAATCACAGGAGCCATGTAAGCCATTGCTGCCGCCTTGCTGTTATGGCCTACACCAATAATAATATATAGGTAGGAGGTGAGTCCGAATGCCACGGCTCCCAAAGCGCTGATGCCTACACCCACATCTAATACCAATAGGAGGAGGAAGAATCCTAACATGCTGATAAACACATATCCAGTGGGTTCTGGCAATCCTAAGGAGAGAATCTCGTGAACATACTGGATAGGATTGTTTTTTTCGGGGACTGAGATGGTCCAGGCAGGCATGCCGCCAAACATTGAGTTGGTCCATAAGGCGGTCTCTCCCGTGGCTTCACGGTAGTCCGCAAGTTCTTTCGACATCCCCTTGAACATCGCAATATCGGATTGCTTGATCATCTTTCCCTCCATCACAGGATAAAAATAGAATAAAGTGATGAGCGCAAAGCCGATGATACAGGCGATGATACCGATGGTTTTTTTGTTGTTGTTGAAGAATGAGTTTTTCATTCGTAAATGAGTTTTTGTTTTGGCTGCGAATTTACGATATTTTTTAATACTTTTGCCCCTTGCAGACAGAACGTGTCATGAAAATTGCCATTATAGGATCAGCTTACCCCTACAGGGGCGGCATTGCCGCCTTTAACGAGCGTCTGGCTCGACAGTTTCAAGCCGAGGGCCATGAGGTGGATGTTGTTACGTTTACCGTGCAATATCCCAACTTCTTGTTTCCCGGAAAGACCCAGTTCTCCACCGCTTCAGCGCCCAACGACTTGAGGATTCAGCGTTGCATCAACTCTACGAATCCTTTCAATTGGATGAAGGTGGGAAAGGAACTTGGGAATGGTAACTACGACCTGGTGTTATTCGCCTATTGGATGTCGTTTTTCGCTCCATGTTACGGGGTGATGGCTCGCCGCTTGAAAAAATCATGTCGTATTGCGCTGGTGCATAATATGATGCCTCATGAAAGGTCTTTGCTCGACCGCTTGTTGCCTCCTTTCTTTGTGAAGTCAATGGATGGCTTCCTCACCCTTTCGAAGTCGGTGCTGGAGGATGTGCAACGATTGGACAAACAAAACAAACCCAAGTGTTTTGCTCCTCATCCAGTGTATGATCATTACGGTGAAAAAGAACCGCGAGAAAAGGCCTTGGAGCGTCTTGGACTCGACCCTCGCTACCGCTATATGCTCTTCTTTGGGCTGGTACGGGCCTATAAAGGGCTGGACTGGCTGATAGAGGCTTTCGCTGACGAGCGACTCCGACGTTATCCAGTGCGACTGGTCGTGGCAGGCGAGTTCTATGAACAGAAAGAACAATACTTGCAACTCATCCAAGCAAAAGGCTTGGAGCATGAGGTCATCGTCCATGACTCGTTTGTCCCGGATGACCGTGTGAAGGATTATTTCAACGCCTCGGACCTCATCGTGCAACCTTACAAGTCAGCAACTCAAAGCGGGGTGACCCAGATTGCATATCATTTCGAGAAACCGATGTTGGTGACCAACGTGGGTGGCTTGGAGGAGATTGTCCCTGATGGCAAGGTGGGCTATGCGGTGAAACCCGAAGTGAATTGTATTGCGGATGCTTTGGTGGATTTCTTTGGCAATGAACGGTACGATGATTTCAAAGAGGGGATCGCCCTTGAAAAGGAGAAATATTCATGGTCAAAGCTGGTCGCAGCTTTGTTTTCAATGCTTAAAAATCATAATGTATGAAAATACTGATTGCTTTATTTACGAGGATCTTTCCCCGACAGTTTCTGATTCGGTGCAGTTATATCTTTAGTTTCTTAATTCGTCCATTTTATTGGGGAAATAAGGTGGAATGTCCGGTGTGTGGGAAGCATTTTAGAAAGTTTCTTCCATACGGCTATGGTCATGCGGTGGATAACCGAATGTGTCCCAACTGTCTTTCTTTGGAGCGTCATCGCCTGCTTTGGCTTTATTTGAAAGAGAAGACGGACTTTTTCACCGCTCCGTTGAAGGTGTTGCATTTTGCGCCGGAACAGCCTTATCTGAAACGCTTCCGTGCCTTGAAGAATCTCGATTATACCACGGCTGATCTGGATTCGCCAATCGCCGACTTGCATCTTGATGTCACCAACATCGCCCAACCTGACAACTCATACGATGTGGTGATTTGCAACCATGTGTTGGAGCATGTGGCTGATGTGAACAAGGCTTTCAAAGAGATTCAGCGTATCTTGAGACCCCACGGCTGGGCTATCCTGTTGGTGCCTATCAACCCCGATGTGGACACCTTCGAGGATCCCACGGTTACAGACCCTAAGGAGCGTCAGCGCCTCTACGGTCAATACGACCATGTTCGTCAGTTTGGCCGTGACTACGGCGATGTGCTGCGCAAAGCGGGCTTTGAAGTCGATGAGGACAGGCTTTATTATGAACTATCTGAGGAGCAACGCCAACGGATGCGTCTTGCTCGGCGGGGCGAAGAAATTGTGTATAGGGTATTTAAGAAGTAAGAAGACAGGAGCCGATGGGCCTCCTTCCTCCTGTCTTTTTCATCCCAAAAACAAAAGGCGACTCCGAATCGGGTCGCCTTCTGTAATACCTTAAATAAGAAATAGAAACGGCTTCTAATATCTTTATTTAGTATTCGTCGGAAACAGTAAGTTTCTTTCTGCCTTTAGCTCTTCTGCGGGCTAACACCTTGCGGCCGTTGGCAGTTGACATTCTTTCTCTGAAACCATGCTTGTTTCTGCGTTTTCTGTTCGAAGGTTGATAAGTGCGTTTCATTTTCGTATATGTGTTTGTTTATTTCTGAAAAATAAATACCCCTTGTTTTGGGACTGCAAAATTACGAATAAAAACCTTACGTGCAACTTTTTTTTGAAAAAATGTCAAAAAAGATTACTTTCCTGTTTTTTATGTCAAGCTACAGTGTCCTTTAACGGGATGTTTTTCAGTGTTTCCACTACGAAATCCCAGAATGGAGCCACGCTCTCGATGAGCAGGGCTTCGTCGGGTGAATGAGGGTGTACGAGGGTCGGCCCGAAGCTCACCATATCCCAATGCGGGTACTTGGATCCCAGGATGCCGCACTCAAGGCCGGCGTGGATGACCATGACTTTGGGCTCTTTGCCGAACTTCTCCTTATAGACGGTCTTCATCGTGTTGAGGATGGGTGAGTGGATGTTCGGTTTCCATCCTGGATAGTCGCCAGTGGAGTAGGCTTCAGCACCGTTGTCCTGGAGGTTCTTGCGGATTTGGGCGGCTAACTTGTCCTTGTCTGCATCGACAAGACTGCGGGTGAGGGAAGCGCAAACGATCTTGCCTTTTTCCATCTTGATGGTGGCGAGGTTTGAAGAGGTCTCCACCGTGCCGTCAAAGTCTTTCGACATGGCGATGACACCGTTGGGGTACTTGGCGATGCCCGTGAACAGGTTGTTCTGGGTCTTGATGTCGATCACTTGTTTCGGCATCTCCGTGGCTTCACAGAGGATGGCAGCTTCAGGTTCAATGCCAGCAAATTGTTCTTTTACGAGGGCTTCGTATTCCTTGGCGTAGGCTTCAAACGCGGCTTTTTTGCTTTCGGGTACGACGACGATGGCCATGGCCTCTCTGGGGATGGCGTTGCGAAGGCTGCCGCCGTCGATGCATGCCATGCGGAGACCGTATTTCTCAGCGGCCATGAGCATCATGGTGTTGAGCACCTTGTTGGCATTGGCACGGCCTAGGTTGATGTCCATGCCGGAGTGTCCGCCTTTGAGGCCTTTCACGAAGAGCTTGTAGGCGACCATGCCAGCAGGCACGTCTTCATATTTGGGAGTCCAGGTGCCGATGTTGTCCACGCCGCCGGCGCAGCCCACGTAGAGCTCGCCTTCGGTTTCGGAGTCCATATTGAGCAGGATGTCGCCTTGCAGCACACCGAGTTTCAGCAAGTTGGCGCCAGTCATGCCCGTCTCTTCGTCGATGGTGAAGAGGGCTTCAACGGGACCGTGTTCCAGATTGGTGGCTTCGAGCACTGCCATGGCAGCAGCGGCTCCCAGACCGTCGTCAGCGCCGAGGGTGGTGCCGTTGGCTTTCACCCAACCGTTTTCGATATGAGTCTCGATGGGGTCGTTTTCAAAATCATGCGGATTGCCGTCGTTTTTCTGCGGCACCATGTCAAGATGGGCTTGCAGGATGACACCCTTACGGTTCTCCATGCCTGGAGTGGCGGGTTTACGCATGATGACGTTGCCGCAGTCATCAACCATAGTCTCCAAACCGTGATCCTCGCCCCATTTCTTCATGAAGGCGATTACTTTGGCTTCTTTTTTCGATGGACGCGGAATCTGCGTCAAGCTGTAAAAGTTTCTCCAGATGCCACTGGGCTGTAATTCTTGGATTGTCATAGGCTTTATTCTTTAGATGATTGATTTTGTTTGTTAGAATCGGCTAAAATACAAAAAATTATTGAAATGATTGCAGATCAGTGAGCTTTTTGTAAATCCCTCCAAGGGCGATGAGTTCCTCATGTCTGCCTCGCTCGATGATCTGTCCTTTCTGAAGCACAATGATCTCGTCGGCATGTTGGATGGTGGAAAGCCTGTGCGCAATCACAATGGAAGTGCGCTGGCTCATCACCTTCGACAGGGCATCCTGCACCAAACGCTCGCTCTCAGTGTCCAAAGAGGAAGTGGCCTCATCTAATATTAATATAGGTGGGTTCTTGAGCACGGCGCGGGCAATGCTCAAACGCTGCCGCTGACCTCCACTGAGATTCATGCCCCGATCGCCAATGGCAGTGTCGTAACCATGTTCCATCTCCATGATGAACTCATGGGCGTTGGCAATCTTGGCGGCTTCGATGACGGCCTCCTTCGACACGTTCTCCATGCCGAAAGCGATGTTGTTGAACACCGTGTCGTTGAAAAGGATGGTGTCTTGAGTGACAATGCCCATCAAGCCTCTCAAGTCGTTGATCTTATAATCCCGGATATCATGGCCGTCAATCATAATCCGCCCTTCACACACATCGTAGAAACGTGGCAGCAAATCAATCATCGTTGATTTGCCTCCTCCGCTTTCCCCAACGAGCGCGACAATCTTACCTTTATTAATAATAAGGTTGATGTCTTTCAGCACATCGTCTTTTGCGTAACGGAAACTTACGTCTTTGTACTCGATTTGATGATTGAAATCTTTAATACTCAGGGCGTTTTCTTTTTCTGTAATCACCTCGTCGGCATCCAGAATCTCGAAAATGCGCTCCGCTGAGGCCACGCCTTTCTGGATGTTGTAATAACCTTGCGAGAACGATTTTGCTGGAGAGATGATTTGCGAAAACACTACTATATAAGTGATGAAATCCGCTGCTCCAATACTGCTTCCGCCTCCAAGAATCAGCTTGCCGCCAAACCATAATACGATGATGACCACAATGGCGGAGAGGAACTCGCTCATGGGAGAACTCATCTCTCGTTTGCGATGAACACCGACCAAGGTCTTGGAATACTGTTCGTTTTGCTCGGCGAACTTTTCGCTTGAATAGCGGATGGCGTTGAATCCTTTGATGATGCGTAACCCCGAGATTGACTCCTCGATGGTGGAGATCATCCCCGCGAGTCGGTTTTGGCTTTCCTTCGACTGTTTTTTGAGGGCTTTGCCTACTTTACCAATGAGGAAACCCGCAATGGGCAGGACAACCAGCACGAACAAGGTTAGTTTTGGACTCAAACTGAGCATGAAAACGAAATAGAGGATAATGGTCAATGGGTCCTTAATCAGCATCTCAATCCAGTTGAGGATGGAGACCTCCACCTCCTGCACGTCGGTGGTGATGCGAGCCATGATGTCGCCCTTCTTTTGATTGCTGTAGAAAGAAAGCGGCAAAATCAAAATCTTGTTATAGATGTCGCTCCTCAGGTCTTTGATGGCACCCACCCGGGCTTTGGCCATAAAGAAGCAGGCAAAGAACCTTCCGACATTGCGGAAGAAGAAAGCGATGAGCAGGAAGAAACAGATGAATGCCAATGCATAACTATGGCCGTTCTCGAGGATGAGGTTGCTCATCTGATAATTCAGATAACTGGTCAGATAGTCAGAAGAGAGATGGAATTCGGGTTTGGCAACGGCCTCGATGGCATCGGTCTGGAAAAGCAAGTTGAGAAAAGGCACCACCAGAGCGAAAGAAAAAAGGGAGAAGAAAATGGCCATCAAGTTGAATATCAAATTCAACAGGATGTAGAACCAATAAGGTTTTACGTAAGAGAGGATCCGGTGGAAAGGACGGTTTTTCGACATGCTTTAATAGTTGAATCCCGTGTAATTCTCCGGTGTGATGGCTCTCAGTTCTTCTTTGATGTTTTCTTTCACGGGGAGTTTGTTGATGAACTCGTCGATGGTCTCCTTGTCGATGTGCTTGTTGGTCCGGGTGAGTTCTTTCAGCAACTCGTAGGCTCCTTCAATCTCCTCGCGGCGCAGTATCGTTTGAATGGCTTCAGCTACCACGGCATAGTTCTGTTGTAGGTCTTGGCGGATCTTGTCCTCGTTGAGCAGCAGCTTATCCAAACCTTTTAACAGGGATTTAACGGCAATTAAGGTGTGGGCTATTGGTACGCCGATGTTGCGGGTAACGGTGGAGTCGGTGAGGTCGCGCTGTAACCTGCTGATGGGAAGCTTGGTGCTCAGGAAGGTGAGGATGGCGTTGGCCATGCCGAGGTTGCCTTCAGCGTTCTCGAAGTCGATGGGGTTGACTTTATGGGGCATCGCCGACGAGCCGACTTCCCCAGCCTTGATCTTCTGCTTGAAGTATTCCATGGAGACGTACATCCAGATGTCGCGCGACAGGTCGATCAAAATGGTATTGATGCGACGCAGGGCATCGAAGTATGCGGCCATATAGTCGTAATGCTCAATCTGGGTGGTGGTCTTCTGGCGTTTAAGCTTGAGGCTCTTCTCTACAAAACTCTTGGCAAAAGCCGGCCAGTCGATATCAGGATAGGCCACCTTATGGGCGTTCATGTTACCTGTGGCACCGCCGAACTTGGCAGTGAAGGGCACGTTGTTGAGCATCTTCAGCTGATCGTCGAGACGTTCTACGAACACGTAAATCTCTTTGCCGAGGTGGGTGGGACTGGCAGGCTGGCCGTGGGTGCGGGCGAGCATCGGGATGTCGCGCCACTCTTTGGCCATGCCTTTCAGCTTGTCGATGACCTCCTCGATGGCAGGCTTCACCACCAGCTTGTGGGCTTCCATCATGGAGAGCGGCACGGCGGTGTTGTTGATGTCCTGCGAGGTCAAGCCGAAATGCAGGAACTCTTTCCATTTCTCGAGTCCCATCTCGTCGAACTGGCGTTTCAGGAAATATTCCACCGCCTTCACGTCATGGTTGGTAGTCTTCTCGATTTCCTTGATTTCCTCGGCATCTTCGGTCTGGAACTCCTCGTAGATGGCACGGAGGTCTTCAAAATCACCCTCGAAGTCTTCCAACTGGGGCAACGGGATTTCGCACAAAGCGATGAAATACTCCACTTCGACCATCACGCGGTAGCGGATAAGGGCGAATTCGGAGAAGAAATCATTGAGTTCGACGGTTTTGCTGTGGTATCTGCCGTCAACAGGGGATATGGCTTTTAAAGGAGTGAAACTCATTTTTTTAAAATGTTACTATTGTGATGACCAAGAAGAGTATTGCCAAAGTGAGTAGTGAAAGGATGGAAAAGCATCTTGCATGAAGATTCTCTCGGCTACTTAATTTCGGGAACATTTTGGTGCGATAGGCGATGAATGCTGAAATACCATAAAGGATCGTAAAATAAATGAGTATTACTAATCCTATAACAATAGCTATCCATGATAGTCCGGCTTTTATCACGGGATAAATCATTGAAATACATCCGATGATGCCGTAAACTATCAAAAAGTGAAGAAAAGCTCCTTTCTCTTTGCTGAACATGGGAATGTTCCAGATCTTTTTCGGATTATTCATGGCGCTTTGTTTTTTTGCTTTTGCCCCTTTGGGGTGTTCGCTATCGTGTCCATCGTTGCCCAGGGCAACGCCCTGGGCATGATGGCTTCTGGCCTTTCAGGCCGTTTATTTTTCGATGAGCTTGTCGTTGGAGCCTAACACGTTGACAATCTTATGGATATAAAGTTTCTTCATGTTGTCACGGGCTGGTCCGAGGTACTTGCGAGGGTCGAACTCGGCGGGTTTCTCGGCGAAGGTCTTGCGGATGGCGGCGGTCATGGCGAGACGGCTGTCGCTGTCGATGTTGATCTTGCAAACCGCGCTCTTGGCAGCCTTGCGGAGTTGCTCCTCGGGGATGCCCACGGCGGCTTTCAAGCAACCACCATTGGCGTTGATGGTGTCAACCTCATCTTGTGGGACGGAGCTTGAGCCGTGAAGCACGATGGGGAAGCCGGGCAGCTTTTTCTCGATGGCCTCAAGAACGTCGAAAGCCAACGGAGGAGGAACGAGACGACCCGTGGCGGGGTCAACGGTGCATTGTTCGGGAGTGAACTTGTAGGCGCCATGCGAGGTTCCGATGGAGATGGCAAGGCTGTCCACACCGGTCTTGGTCACGAAGTCGATGACTTCCTCAGGCTTGGTGTAATGGCTCTCTTCAGCAGCCACCTCGTCTTCCACGCCGGCCAACACGCCGAGCTCGCCTTCCACCGTGACATCAAACTGATGAGCATATTCCACCACCTTTTTGGTGACAGCCACATTTTCGTCGTAGGGCAGGGCGGAGCCGTCAATCATCACGGAAGAGAAGCCCATGTCGATGCACGACTTGCAGAGTTCAAACGAGTCGCCGTGGTCGAGATGCAGCACAATCTCGGGATGGGCGCAACCCAACTCCTTGGCATATTCCACCGCTCCTTGAGCCATGTAGCGGAGCAGGGTCTGGTTGGCGTAATTACGGGCTCCTTTTGACACTTGCAGGATGACGGGTGACTTGGTCTCCACTGCAGCCATGATGATGGCTTGGAGCTGTTCCATGTTGTTGAAATTGAATGCGGGGATGGCATAACCGCCATCAACGGCCTTGGCGAACATTTTACGGGTGTTCACGAGTCCCAGTTCTTTATAGCTGATCATATTGTAGTAGATTAATGTGATTTTTTGCAAAAATACGATTTTTGTTTTATGTACAGCCATTATTGTTATTTTTGCCGTTTCAAAAAAAAGATTATATGATTAGAGAAGAGACCGTTTTCGGACCCATAAAAAGCCGTAGATTAGGGAATTCGTTGGGTATCAATTTGATGCCCGTTAATGGCAAGATTTGTTCTTTTGATTGCATCTATTGTGAGTGTGGATGGAACCGTGATGGGAAAGACGACACACGGCTTCCTTCAGCAGAAGAGGTCCATGTGGCCTTGGAGCGTAAACTTTTGAAGATGAAAGAAGAAGGGACTCCCGTGGATTCCTTCACTTTTTCAGGCGATGGCGAGTCCACGTTACATCCAGCGTTTCCACAGATCATCGACGACACCATAGCGTTGCGTGACTGTTATTTCCCACAAGCAAAAGTCTCCGTGCTTTCGAATGCCACGCAGGTGCACCGTCCTGAGATTTTCGCTGCGCTTCGTAAGGTTGACAATCCTATCATGAAGATCGATGCCCCTACCAACGCGTTGGTGGAGAAGATCAACCATCCCGCTCCGGGCTATGACGTGAACAGGGTGGTGGAGGCTTTGAAGCAATTCAACGGTGACTTCATCTTACAGACCATGTTTTTGAGAAGCAAGGACTTCGACAGCTCGTCGCCTGAAGTGCTGAACGGCTGGATGGATATCGTGCGTCTGCTGAAGCCACGTGAGGTGATGGCATATACCATCGACCGTCCCACCCCCGAGGAAGGACTTCAGAAGTTCACGGTGGAGGAGATGAATGCTCTTGTTGCGCCGCTGGTCCGGGAGGGAATTAGGGTTCAGGTGAGAGGGAAGAATTAATCAAGAATTTAGAATTTAGAGGGTGATAGACAGAGAGATGAGGGGTAACCACGAATCTCTCGAATTGAACGAATTATGATGAGGCTGCATTAGATTAATATCTTATTCCGAAATAATCGAGAAACGCCTTGTACTGGTCTTGTGCTGTCAGACAGGTGTCGCGTAGGAAGCCGTTTATTTGCCCCCAATTTTGGATGCCTCTGTAATAAAAAAGACGCAGTTCCTCGGTGATGATGAACGGCACTTCACCTGCTTGCAGGCATTGCCAAAACATCAGCAGCCGGCCAACACGTCCGTTGCCGTCCTGAAAAGGGTGGATGCGTTCAAAACGCACATGGAAGTCAAGGATGTCGTCAAAAGAGATCTGTTTCTTGGAATAATAGTCATCCAACAGCGCCTTCATCTTTTTATGGACTTCCGTGGGCTGTGCGGTTTCTTTCTCGCCTACGGTATTTGCCAAACGTTTGTAGTCGCCCACAGCAAACCACGACTTTTGGCTGTCGGAGGTGTTGGTCTTCAGTATCAAATGCAGCTGTTTAATGTGTGGCTCTGTGATCTTGTCTGTGGCATGGTCGATGACATAATCGACACAACGGAAATGGTTGACGGTCTCCAAAATGTCATCGATGCGCGTGTTCTCCGAGGTGATTCCTAAGGTGTTGGTTTCAAAGATATATCGGGTCTGCTCCTTGGTCAGGCGACTTCCTTCGATATGGTTTGAGTTATAGGTCAAGTCAATCTGGGTGCGATGATAGATGCCGCCTTTCATGTTGGCTTCCTTTTGTTTGCGCAAGTCGGAGAGGAGGGGAGAGGTTTTTGTTTTGGTGCGTTTGGGCAGTGTAGCGTCAGCGGGAATGTTCCAAGTTTTACCCGTTAGGAATGCGCCCTTAATCTTTCCAGTGGCGCAGTAATTGCGGGCGGTGCGTTCGCTGATGCCGTGGCGTTCGGCGAATTGACTGACTGAAATGTAATCCATCTATCGGCAAGTGTTGTTCAAAAACCGATGCAAAGATAGTGTTTTTTGCCGTTATCGGCAAGAAATGGTCTTTTTCTTTTTTATCTTTCAAAAAAAAAGTGTATTTGACCTTCCGTGCCGCCCAACAGAGAGATGGTAGGTGGAGAACACGAATCTCTGACTGGCACCTAAAAGATAGGCCTTCGAAAGCCTCACACCAAACCATGGCGACATGATTAAGGGTCAAGGCTCCAACTGCTCCTACGACGCCTCGACGGGTCAATGGGTGGGTACCATGGTCAAGTTGACCCCCGGCCAAGGCTACATCTACCTCAACACCGCCTCCCAAGCGAAAAGCTTCTCCTACCCGGAGAGGTGAGTGTTAGCCCTGAAAGGGCGTAACTAAACAGCCGTGGGTGTAGCTTGCGGAACCCACGGCTTTTGCGGACCCCACGGATTAGAAATACCCCGTTAGGGGTTAAATCTCGGTAGAACGGGCCCGGGGTAGTACGCTCCCCCTCTCCACTGTGGAGAGGGGGTCGGGGGGTGAGGTTAAAAAAATTCAAATCATTTCTTTTCTGAATCAAAAAAAAGTTGTACCTTTGCGCCCTCATTCAATCTATTATTAACCATTTAAAAGAAGGAAGTGTTTTAAAATGATTATTATTCCTGTTAAAGAAGGCGAAAGCATCGACAGAGCTTTGAAGCGCTACAAGAGAAAGTATGAAAAGACCGGCGTCGTGAAGGAATTGCGCGAACGTCAAAAG
>JAEEII010000326.1 GCA_016281295.1 Bacteroidales bacterium | reverse complement strand
TTTTGTGCAGAATTGCTTCGGGTATAAGGTAGCGGAGCTACTTGCTCCAAATAGAAGTGTTTCCGTGTCCTCCTTTTCAGAAAATTTTCTTGACGGACTCCCGGAAACGTGGTATCATAAAGATGTGGCGAACGGGATACCGTTTATTCAAGTAAAGACGGGCGCAGAGCGGAAAGCTCTGCGTCCGTTCTTTTTACATGGTATCACCGTTTTGCGCCAAAGTCAAACCCTTTTTCTCGAATTTTTCGACAACTTTTTGAGCGATTATCTCGGAAAGTTGCTCTATTTCTAGATATTGTGGTTCCTGTTTTTTGCTGGACAACATCTCGGAAAAGGCGTATATCATCGTAGTACTCATTCTGTCATGATTCAGAGCTTTTTGTGTCGCTTCCAACCCCTTGTCTGCAAACACTTCCACGGCGTAAGTCTTTCGCGCCGAATGTGGGGCGGCGTTCATTTTCAGCCCGAGCAGGCGAGCGGCTTTTTTCATATTAGCCCAGACGGCTTGTCTTGTGCGGTGCCGTGTCGAATCTGTCCGATGTGGGAACAGAAAGCCGCTCTTGTTTGGACTGAGCTGTTTCAGCCTGTCAGCCAAGTCGGCGGAAACGGCTTTCTTATATGCTTTGCCCGTCTTTTCTTCCGTCCCCCTTAAAGTCCGCCCGACGATCTGATTAGCGGTCAGGCTCAAAGCATCATCAATCCGCAACCCCGTTTCGAGCGAAATGCGAAGCGCAAGCACATTTTCATAGGTCATAACAGCGTACAATTTATTGTACAGTTGTGGGTTTAGGTAGTCCGTCCTCATAGTTCTATTTTAGCATAATAAGTGCGCCCTGTCCAACAGACAAGGCGCGTGTGTTTACAATCCTGATTTTGTCAATCCTCAATCCCATGAAAAGCGCGGCGTCCTGCGCTCAGCGCGTAATTTGCTCCAATCCTGTACGGCGTGCGAAACTTCAAAAAATTTCAAATCATCGCCATCATCTGACAAAACAGGAACCGCCATAGGCGTAATATTTGACTTGTAGTAATTCGCCAAGACAACGCCGACAGCGCAAGCGCAAGAGCGGAGCACATTGGCAGGCAAGTCCGACGAGGACAAAAGAACCTTGTAATATTTCGTTTCAACAGTCATTTTTTAGCATTTCCCCATTCTCCTTAAGTGTGATAACCCTGAAAGCTCCTGCAGGGCAATCAAATTGATAAGTGTACAAATCAACCGCTTCAAAATCCGCGTTTTCAAGCTCGACAACGGGTTTTAGGAGTTTGCCGCCTGAAAGATACCAGCGTCCGCCAATCTTTTCAAGTGTGCCGCTTTCGCCAACCGCCTTTTGCACCGCCTTGTTAAGCTCCTTACTGAGATAATTAGCAACAGCTCCACGGTCACCATATGTCATGATTGCAGTGGAAAAGCCAAGTTTCCAGTCAGCAACATTAAAAACCGTATGCCATTCAGACGGCGGTATTTTCAACCGTTTTGCCGTGCTGATTTTTATCGGCTTTTTCCGACCTCTGACAGATACGGTGCCGCTGTCGGTCAGCTTGAGCGCATCCGAATTCATAGCAAAATGAAAATGCAACCCCCCATTCTTGTGAAGCTCAGGAACCCCGACATAACGCAGTCCGTTTCTTCTGACCCGATTATCCAGATATGTGCCGAGTCTTTTGATAACCGCTTTATAATCGCCCCTGTCAATCTGCCCTGCATCCAGAGTCAGAGTAACAAAGCAGTCAAAGCCGTTGCATATCACATAATCAAAAATCTTCCGTTTCGCTCTCCTACGCGAAGCAAGCGCACTTGCTTCCTTGTCTGGCTCCGTTTCAGGAACGTAATGCCGGGAGTGACCATAGCCGCCGCCGAACAATTCCCGGTTCACCTCTTCATAGTCGAGCCGTTGCGCGACATCCAGCGAGAATTCAGAAAGCTCCAACCCCGAGTGTCGAAATACAGCCCTATCCGACACCATAACCTCATAGCAATGCGGTGTCCCGTCGCTATCAAGATAGTATTTCTTCCTGACGTTGTAACTGACCTCAGAGAGTGTCATGTTACATTTTTCGACATAGTCCATTACATCATTGACGGAATAATGTTCTATATATCAAGTAAGCGGACGTTCAGCCCATGACAAAAAACGACAAAAATTTTACCCACTCTCCCGGCGCGGCTCTTGGTGTGGTTTCTGCTAAATCACACAGTGCTAGACGGGGTCGTTCGGGCAACCCCCTTTTCGGAGTAGAATGTTCTTTTTCTTTTGTTCTGCTCCTGCCCCCGCCGTTCGCCCGCTTGGGGCGCGTTCTCGGCGGCTGTTGTGTGTTTGTTTGTCTTGTTTCGGGGTCACCCTCGCTTGACCCCGTTGCCCGTCCTCGGTCGGCGCCCTGCGGTTGCCCCTCCCTGCGTTGCGGGCTAAATCGGTTAGCGGCAAAAATCCATGGCGTGCTCGCATTTCCCCCGTCCCCCTCGCTCGCACGTTTTGCCGCTTTTCGCGCGCGGGGGAACGTGCCCTAGGGAAACGGCGTTTAGTGAACAAAGTCTTTTTGTCCTCTTTTCTTTTCCGCGCGCGAACTCATAGACTTACGTGTCGCTCTCGAACCAAGAAAGGCGTTTGCGGCAAGGTAGTGTGCCATTGCGCCCGTTTTTTTGCGCGGCTCACCATGCGAGCCGCACTAAAAAAACTCCCGTCACAAGAGCCAAAGCCGCCTAGTATGAAGAATAGCGTCCTGCCGTCTGACTGTCAAGGGCTAAGCCGCTAGGCGCGGTGCTACGCACCCTTGACAGTCAGCCGACACGCCGCCGGGCTCAATTAGGCGGCATTGGCTAAAATATGGCTCTGTCTATCTCTGTAGCCCCCCTCCCGTCCCCCCGTGGGGGGAGCGTGGCTCACAGGATGCCTTTTTTGTCATTTTGTCAAAGGGTCTGCCCCTTTCTCCGCTCCTGTCCGCCCTCCGCAAATTTACACAAAACCAGAAATTTTGT
>JAEEII010000325.1 GCA_016281295.1 Bacteroidales bacterium | reverse complement strand
TAAGGACGGACGTTTCTTGCAGGACTGCACGATGGAGGAGATGATTGAGCATTGCGCTCAGTTTGTTGGTGCAGTAAACGAGGGCTTGGAAAAGCCGATTACCAAGGAGGAGTACATTGGGATGATGAAGACGTACTTCCCTCAGTTGAAGCGTTGGCGCCAAACGCTGGATGTGAATAACGATGAAGCGATGAATACTAATCCCGCTTTAGCAGGCGTTAAAGAACTCATTGCACAGATGACCGACAAACAGCCCATCGCTTACATCTCGTCAGTAGACCAAGATGGTTTTCCTTGGACCAAGGCCATGTTGAAGCCACGCAAGCGTGAGGGCATCAAGACCTTCTACTTCACCACCAACACATTCTCAATACGTGTGGCTCACTACAAGGCCAACCCCAAGGCCAGCATCTATTTCTGTGATGCCGAAGGCTTCAAGGGCATGATGTTGCGCGGCACGATGGAGGTGCTGACTGATGCCAAAAGTAAGGAGATGATTTGGCGTGAGGGCGACACGCAATACTACCCGGGTGGCGTCACCGACCCCAACTACTGCGTGCTGAAGTTCACCGCCACAGATGGTCGTTTTTACAGTGACTTCTATCCGAGGAGCTTCGCCATTGAGTAAAGTTTGTTGATGAAATCCCTGCCAAATGCTATATCGGCACTTCGTTTTATGGGAGCTGTTTGCCTTCTGTTTTTCGGAGTCGAGCGTTGTGTTTTTTGGGTCATCTATTGCGTTTGTGGCCTTAGCGATATGGCAGATGGCTATCTCGCCCGAAAACTGGGATGCGAAAGCAAGACGGGTGCCCTGTTAGACAGTTGGGCGGATTTGGTTTTTGTGGTTTGTTGCTGCTTTCAATTGATACCTGCTTTGGCATTTCCAAAATGGCTATGGATTTGGGGCGGAGTGATTGTCGCCATCAAGGCCATAAATCAAATCTCTGCGTTAGTGATGTGCAAGAAATGCGTTTTTCCTCACACCATTGCAAATAAAATAACGGGGGTTCTGCTTTTTGTTGGAGTTCCTATAACATTTTTTCTAGAATATTCCATTCCGATGGCAGTCGTAGCCGTTGTCGCAACATTTGCTGCTGTTCAAGAGGGGCATTTTATCAGAACGGGGTTGGAGAAACCATGAATTTACCCTTGCAAGGACTGCATTGTCTTATTCATAATGCCTTATTCTAACATCGATCCCTTCATCTTTTAATAAGGTAGGGATTACACTCACATCTGTCTGGCTGTAATGATAGGGGAACAGTACTTGGGGCTTGATTGTCTTGGCTGCGTGGACGAGTTGATCGACTGTCATGGTGTAGGGTTGGTTGCAGGGCAGGAAGGCAATGTCGATGTCATGGAGATCAGCCATTTCAGGGACGTCTTCAGTGTCGCCGGCGATATAGATCCTTAATCCATCAAGCGTGAGGATGAATCCGTTGTCCCTTCCTTTGGGGTGGAACTGCTGATGCCCCTCGGAAATGTTGTAAGCAGGGACAGCCTCCACGGTGAGGTCATCAGCCAGTTGGCGGATGTCGCCATTGGCCATCACGGTGCCATAGCCGAGGATGTCGGCGCAGCGTTGGTTGGTGATCAGTTGGGTGTTGCCGTCAGTCAGAAGCTTGATGGCGTTGGTGTCGAGATGGTCGAAATGCTCATGGGTGACGAGTATTAAATCGGCTTTGGGCATTGCGTCATAGTTGATGGTTTTCTCTCCCAGTTTAGTCACAGGGTCAACCATGATCTCTTTGTTGTCGAATTCGATACGCATGGAGGAGTGGACGAGAGCGTGGATCTTGGCGGTTTTCCCGTTTTTGGTAGTGAAGGTGTCGGTCTCGTAGAGGTCAGGGATGGTGACGGGCATTCCGGCATCTTTCCAGGCAGTGATGCCGCCTGCGAGATTCAAGACCTTGAAGCCTTCCTTGGCAAGCATTCCAGCGGCGTTGGCAGAGCGTTTTCCACCTTTGCAATATACGGCTACCGTTTTTCCGACGGGAAGGGTCGATTTGGCTTTTTCGATAAAGCCCTCCTGTCTCACATCGATGTTGAGCGCGTTTTGGATATGGCCTTCGGTGAACTCCTCGGCGGTTCGTACGTCGAGCAGCGTGATTTCAGGATCGGACAATTGTGCTGCGAAGCTTTTGACATCTTTGTTTTCAAAACCTTGTTGGCTGCATGCAGAGGCCAGCCCTAACAAGGCGAGTAAGCTGGTGATGATTTTTGTCATGGTGTCGTGTTTTAGTTAGGCAAAAGTAGAAAAAAGATTGATGCAGAAAAACAAAAAAAAAGGTGTAACCTCCATGGATTACACCTTTTTAAAATAAAAAAAACTGTTCTGAAATATTAACTGAGCTTAAACCTTTTATAAATCATCTCACCACATAGACGCGTTTCACGAAGTCGCCTTTTTCTGTTGAGACACGTACCATATATATTCCTGTTTCGTATTGCGACAGGTCCAAAACAAGTGAATTGCATGCTGTGGCGGCATCATACAGCATTTGTCCGAGGGTGTTCATCACGGTGACATGATTTATGCCAGGAGCCACGACATTCACTTTGTTTTGTGTAGGGTTAGGAAAAACGGTCACGTCGTTGTTCTTTTCACCAATCATATCATAGTCATCCACAAAAGCCCAGAGAATGAAGCTGTAGCCACTGCCACCTTGTGCTTGGTTGACATCCAGCCACATGTTATAGTTAGGCAAACCCACCCAACGGCTGTTGGCATCGCCCATATCTTCCATTACGAAAGCGGGTCCCTGAACTGAGCCGTCTTGAAACAGCATCACCCAAATATTCTGGTCTCCGTCAATACGAACGGGATTTTCAAGCGCCATGGTCATCACGGTCCCGGTGCCTGAGGTCACGGTGAACTCTTGTGTGCAAACCAGTTTTTCAGGGCTCATGTTGCCTCCGAGCCAGATGTTGATGGAGTAGGTGCCAGCAAAATCCTCACCGCCGCCCTCCAAATAGGCGACTTGAGTGATGTACTTTCCGGCATATTCCTCAACCATGGAAGCAGGAAACATGTAACCCCAATAGAATGCCAGTCCACCAAAGCCAGCGTTTCCAACTGGGGTCACCGAAGTCGGAGCATACGATAGGATGGTTGGCTTTTGAGTTAAAGAATACGCTACAGATGATTCCGAGTTAACGGTCATCATGATTTCGTTTTGTGCATTAACAACGCCTAAGAAAGCGAAGAAACACGCGGTCAAAAGTAAAGTTTTTCTCATAGTTATTATTTTTTTACATACAAACACCTTATTAGATGTTTGGTGCTCTAAAAAAATAACTTGAAAAAAACTTTTAAGAGTTATAGGTGCAATTACTTGAAAAATTAAGAATCACTTTATCACAATCTTCTGAACTCTCACTGTGTCACCGTTGATGAGGCGGAGCACATACTCACCAGGAGTGAAGTTGAGTGTTGACAATTGTGAGTTGCGTGTTGACAGTTTCTGGGTGAACACAGTCCTTCCAAGGACATCGATGATTTGAATGGTGCCCGTGCCGTTGATCATGATTTCACCGTTGCTCATGAATGCGAAGTGGTCGTCATTTTGCCCAGTGCCGAACACCAGCTTAAATCGATTGGCATGGTCGGTCGTTTTGGCATTGAAGCTATAGCTCGGGTTTTGTAGCAAGTCAATATCGGCACCTGTGAGGTTGTCGATAAGATGCAGGTAGTTCAACGAGACTTTTTCGTGAGTGAAGCTCAATGTGTAGCTGCCATTCTTCTTGGCCTTGAAACTGACAGGAATTTCGTCTGCGGTGTCCGCGTCAATAATGGCGTAGTTTTTGCCTTCTTGAGCAAAATACACCTTGGTGCTATTGGCGTTCAATTGGAACTTGCCAAGTGTTGCGCCACCGTCGAAACGAATGATGGCGTTGTCCAACATGTTGCCCTTATTGTTGCAAACCACGATGTTGGTATAGGCTAAAGTTTGCTGTCCAGCTCTGTTTGTTTGCGGTGTGAAGGTGGCAGTTTGGTCATCCGCTGAGGTTTGGACAAAGACGCCTTCCATAGCAGCGACAGCGGTGTTTTCGGTTTCTGTGCGCAAAGCGCTGCCATCATCGTTTAGTCTATAGTAAGGTTTGTCCAAAGTGGCATTGCTGGCATACGGGTTGCCAATGAGGTTCCATCCTGCACAATGAGCATTGGGGGTATAGTTCAGTTCAATCTCACCGGAGCCATTGTAAGGCGTTCCCGTGAAGGACAGTGTCACGTCATTGCTGTTGGCATAAAGGTAACCCTTGCCTGCTTCGAGGTTGTAATGACTGGCTTTGTAGTTAATCCATTCCAGTTCTTGGCTCTCGTCAAATTTGTATAAGTCGAAGTTGTTGTCAAGCATGTACTCCACAGTTTCGGGATCGACTTCATTGAAAGGAATGGAGATGAGATAGTAGCCGCCATTGTCATGATAGGCGTTGATGGTCTTGGTAACGGTTTGCGTTGTCGAGATGCCCAGGAGGATGTGGTTCTTCACTGATAAGATAGCATTAGCATTCGGATTCCAACTGGTGGCGCCTGAAGTAGTCGGAGGAGACATCGGGTTATAATTGGTGATGGAGCTGTACGAGTAGATGGCTTGGCTTGTGCTTGTACTATAAACGGAACAAGCCATGTAAGGTGTGCTGTTGGAGCTGCCCGTATTGTCATCAGCCACGAGGACGAGGTTGGAAGTGCCGTCATACTCGAACGGCGTGTCAAAGATGATGAAAGTCCAAGCATTGGCGGCCATGGTGACGCTGCCGCTGAACACCTTGTCGGATGCTGCCATCGTAATCCAGTCGGTATCGCTGCTGAAAGATGATTTCTCTGTAGTAGCCAGATAGAAGTCATACTTACGGGTTCTCTCCGCGCCTTGGTTGTAGAAAGCCATGCAGGAGATGGTTCCTGCTACGCCGATTTCATCAGGCGTATATATCTGCTGACTCATGGCTTGATTGTAATAGCTGTAGCTGGGCAAGTAGTTATTGGTTGTTGCTCCTGTGCCTATTTCAGTGGCTTGAATGAACGTAGCCACGAGAGCCCTGTCGTTAAGGGCTACAAAACTGATTTCCAAATCATTGGAGATTATTACATCATTTTCGGCCCAACCAAGGAAAAAGTAGCCTGTATTGGCTGTGGCTGTGACCGTGCACATCTCACCGAAGTTATATATGCCGCCTCCTGTCAAAGTTCCTCCTTGTGCAGGATCAGCACTCACCGTGATGTTGATGGGCTCGGTGGATGGAGCTGACTTGGTGATGCGGATTTGGTTCTTCACATTCTGGATGATTCCTGAATAAGTCGTAGTATTCATCGGGTCGTAGTCCGTGTTATCGCTAAACACCCGGATGGCTTGGCTGGGAGCATCAAACACACGGCATTTCAAACCAGAACCAATAGCAGTAATGGTGTGGTCGTCAGCCACCAGCACCACATTGGAAATGCCATCATAAAGGAACGCTGGATTCAGTGTGATGACCGTCCAGTCATTAGCCACCATGGTGACTTCTCCACTAAACACCTTGTCGGAAGCGGAAATAGCTTCCCAGTCCTTGTTTCCGGTGAAGGCATTTTTCGACGTGGCTTTCAAATAGAAGTCATAATGACGTGTCTTCGTCGTGCCACCGTTATAAAAAGCGATGCTGGTGATGACTCCTGCACCGCCTAATTCCTCAACCGTGTAAATCTGTTCGGTGAGCGCGTTTTTGTAAAGACTATAGCTCGGAAGATAGTCATTCGTCGCATCGCCACCGTCGCCGATCTCAACACCTTCAACGAAGTGGGCCACCAAATTCACATCGGTCACCACATCGAAAGAATAGGAAACATTATAGGAAACCACTTCGCCATTGAGAGTCCAATTGGCGAAGAGATAACCTTCGGCAGGTGTGGCAGTTACGGTGCAAGCCGTCCCATAATGGAACTCGCCGCTACCGGTGACCGTGCCGTGCGTATCATCATCGGGAACAGCGGTGACGAAAAAGGTCTGGTAAACCATGGCGCAGTCGCAGTCGAACTCATAGACCACACCGGCAGTCGGAGTGCCACTCGATTGATAGACCAACATCTCGCCTTCGTATTTCACCACAAACGAACATTCACTGGCATGGCTGGCCGAATGCCATGTCAGGGTAACGTGAACACCGTGGCCTATTTCCAATTCATAGAAAGCACCGCCACCTTTTTCAATAGTTAGTTCTTGTGGTTCGCTTCCGTCATTAAAAGAAACAATCAGCTTGTTACCATTCCATCCGTCACCGTAGGAGTCGCTAAGCTCGAAAATGACTTTGCAGGAGTTCTTCAAGGTCTCATTGCCTTGCACCTCAAGTCCGCCATCAGCTGTCATGGTGAAGTTGACGGGTATTTGTTCGTCCTCGGAACAATCCTCCGAAATGGTCGCGGTGAATTGGCAAATCACCTCTTCATCAACAGCAATAGTACCCACATTGACAGAAGGATTGGTGATGTCGATGTAGTTGCTGGAGGAGCTCATCGTGACCACAGCATTGGTGGCTTGGTGATGACCTCTGTTTTTGAACTTGGCAGTCACGGTGATCGTTTCGCCAGGGACAAAACTACCATCCCATTTCATGTTTTGATAGGCCAACACCGCCTCGTTGGCGGTGACAACAATATTGCCTTCCCATCTGTCGTCGCCATTGACTGCGGCATAGTGAATGGTCACATCCGTGCCATCGGCCACACCTTGAGCAATGTGGAACTGGAAGCCACTCACGGTTGTTGTGGTCTCGGGGGCCAATGCATCAAAGCTGCTGGTTTCATCATCAATGATGACATCAGGATTCGCCGAAGTCAAGGTGACGGTAGTGATGCCGTCAGTGGACTCGGTGCCCGTGTTCTTGAAATGGATGCTCAGGTCAATGGTGTCGCCCACATGGGCGATGGCTGGGGTATAGCTATCAACCGAAAGATAGGGTCCTTCAACGATGGAGGAAGGAATGGTGGTCATATAAGGAATGCGCTGAGGAGCGGTCACGCAAATGGTGACATCGCAGTTTGTATGGACTGGAGTAATGGGGACGTATGCCCTGCCTGAATCATCAACAAGTGCGGTGCCGATGAGTTCTCCATCCACGCTAATGGCCACGTATGACCCTGCGACAGCATTCACCTCAAAAGATTCCCAACCTATAGGAAAGACGTGCATGTGGCTCACGTTGTTGGCTGTGGGTTGTACGCGATAAGGCATGATGGAGCCATCGCCAAGCACGTGATAGCCTTCCCAATAATAAAGCGGGTTGCAATGGACACTATATCCAAGGGCGCGTGCAGCATTACCTGCAAGATTGCCAGCGTAAAGGATAGCACAAACGGTGTTGTAGGCATCGTTTCTCCAGATGGCATCATAACTACCCATAGTGGTCTGTTCCTGAGTCGGCATCACGCCAAGTTGGCCCGTCGAGAGGTTTGTGTTGACGGTCGTGGCACCCACTCCAAAGTAATAGTCGTTATACCAGGTCGTTGGAGGGCAGGAGCCGATATAAGCGTAGGCGCCTTTGTTTTCGGCACGGGTCATCATTTCTCCGTAACAGGGTGATTCAGTATAGCCCCAGTTTCCAGTTCTGCAGCAGTTACCCATGGCCAGGAAATACTTGTGCTCATTGGTCAGGTTGTTGACATCGTCAACGGAAAACAGCGGGTCTAACCAGGCTGTCTCGCTACCGTGAGCCGTATAGTTGGCGAAGCCCACGCCGGAGTTCAGATAATCATAACAGCCGTCAAAGATGCCATGGCTGAACTCATTGACGTTGGTGAAGCCATGCTCGGCATTGTAATAGTAATTGGTGGCATACCAAACGGTAGGACGACCGACGATAACGTCCCAACCCGTATTGTCATAACCAGCAACGAAAAGTGCGTTGTTCAAATAGCTCGGGTCGGGCATGGTGTATTGTTCGTATTCCATGCCTTTGTTGAGCATGGCTGTCATCTCATTAACGGTCTCAGCGGAAAGACGGCTGTGGAGCATGTCGGGGAACTGGTCTCCGTCCACGCTGGAGTAGTAAAGGTCGGTAACGAAGCCTGTCTTGGTTCCGATGCCCGAATTCACCACTTGGGCTTGGTCGCCCATAATCATCAGGAAAGTCGGTGCGTCTTGCGCGTATTTTTCTTGGATAAAGCTTTGGATTTCCTCAGTAGTAGTACCGATAACGTCGGTGTAGTTCACATCCACATAAATGCCCTTCAGGGTCTTCCATGCCACCCAATTCTGGATGCAGTTCTCGAACATACGGTTGGCAATGACCAGCATTTTCACGGGAGCTGACCAAAGGTCGGGGTGGTCTTCGTAAACGCCCCTGATGGCACGGCCGTTGAACAATTGGTCATAGATCCCTAAGTAATAAGGGCTATAGGTCTTAACCAGCATATCTTCTGTGGCACGGGTATCGGCTCCGTCGAATCTAACCTCCACTTCAAGGTCATTAAAGACGCGAATCATGTTGTTGACAGGGTCGTAACTGACGGGTTCGATGCTCATCTGTCCCACTTGCACACCACGCATCGTGCCTTCTACGCTGATTCGGGCTGTGGGTTCGGAGCGGAGGCCACGTGTTTGATAGGCGGCTTCGTTATAGATGAATGGGATCTCCTGGTCTTTCCATGCCTCTGGTTGACGAGGGGAAAGTCTGTGGATGCCGTAGTCTTCGAGATTGTAATCCGTTGAGGAATAATGCGTCACACGTATGCTGGGCGTTGCTCCAAATGGAACAGCGATAAGTTGGTTCACGACAGGAATCTGAGGCTCGCCCTCGTTGCCTCCGATGACGGTGTTAGGCATGGTGAGCGTTGAGAAGACACCGCGTTCGCTTTGCAGTTCTTGAGCTTCAATGCCCGAGAACGAAAACGAGGCTTTCAAACTCGTCATGTCGCTTTTCAAGCATTCAGCTTTGTCTGTTGTTCGCAGTTGTATTTTTTGTTGTGCCACAGCATTCACGCTGATTATTAAGGCAAAAAGAATGAATAGATGTATTTTCATTATATGATTGTATTTAACGCAGTTAAAAGTTTACAAAGGTAAAGAAATTTATTTTTTCAGCATCAAAAAAAACCCGCCTCATCACGGAAGCTAACGAGCGATAAAACGAGATTGTAGCCCGACATGAAGCGTTGGATGGTCCACTAACGGAATCGACAAATACTACATTCAATTGGCACCACCCCAGAAAACACCATCATCTTCTACAATAACCTCGACGGAAAAGCCGCTGTCGCCTTGTATGCAGATGACCGAACTTTTTGCCACCTCAAAGCAAACCATCAGTTATTACATAGCTAACATACTGAAAGATGGGAAATTAGATCCAAATTCAGTTGTTAAAGATTACTTAACAACTGCTATCGATGGGAAACAATATCATGTCGTTTTCTACGCTTTGGAAATGATATTGGCAGTTGGCTACAGAGTGAAAGGTATAATCCCAAAATCGAAAAGTACCGTTTTTAAAAATGAAAAGTGCAACTATGAGATAGCGAATCTCCTGTTCGCCATACCGTAGTCTGTCTTGACAAAAAGACGGAAGAATCCACTTTCAATGTTAACCCAAGAAAGTGTAATGTCAGCGGTGTACTCTCCAGTCGCAGGGTCGTATTCGTAATCCGATTCGCTGAGGTTCTTGATAGTATTCCCACCGTAAATCAGCCCGTTCTGCTGCTCACGTCTGAACACTACGGGGACACCACCATTGACACTGAAGCTAAGCGTTGTCCCGACAATATTCATCTCTATCTTGACCATAATGAAGTGCGAGAAACCGCTCTCCGCCACCACCGTGCCGCTCTCTTTGCGAACAACCCTTGCCTTGAACTTGCCAACGGTGCTTGCGAGATTGGTGTTCCAATAATTCGCAAGATTATAGACGATATAGTCCATCTTGTCCGCAGGGTCTTCGTCTGGGACGATGTTTGACTGCGCCACGTTGCCGCCGTTCGAGCTGATGTCGATGTCAGCTATTGGCGTTGTCATCGTCTCGTCATCCTCATTAAAAACTTGCAGATGCGTGTAACCCTCGGAGCCACCACGACGGATGTTGAGATACAGCTTGAAGTTGTTGAACGAGTCGGAATAGTCGCCTATCACGAACACGGCGTATTCACCCGCGAATGTGGAGATGTCGGGGTCGATTACGGCCATGTCCTCTGGCGTGTAACGGCTCTTGTCCATCATGCAGACCTCTGCGTCCATCCCCGTTCTCGGTATCGTGACATCCTCTATCGTCCACGGTCTTGACGCCTTCCGTCTCAACACCTGCCAAGAGTCGCCGCCCAACACTTCTCCTTTGAAACGGAGGAAGAAAAACTCGGGAGGGTACGGCTGCGACACGCTGTACGGCGAGGTCTGCTCCGATATGACGATGTACCTCACATCGCCGTAGTCGTCGACATACACGTCACTTATCACCGCGCAATGGCCGTCTTTCCAGATGAAGTCCATCGGTTGCAACATGCCTGCGAGCGTCTTCCAGTCGTTCTTGTCGTCATAGCTGTAGGTGTTCCCTTCCGCGTCCTCAATCACCGTCGGTGTCGAGGTGTTTCCTTTCATCACGAGGTCGAAATTGCCTGACCCCCATGACGATTGCTGCGGGTCGTCGGGAATCTTCCACAGTGACGAGGTTATCACATGGTTGAGTCCGAGCAGATAGCTCGTCAGCCCCGTGCATACGCATCCGTAGAACGCTCCTGCCTCTCTACCGAAGCTCTCATGGTTGTAGCCATACGCGCTTTTTGCTGTCGCCGTGCTGTACGCGCCGATTCGCTCCGTGTACATCACGCTACGCTTGTTGGCCAACGCGGTCATGAAAGTCCTCATGCTGACCTCTATGCCGAGGTGCTTGCCCCACTGTGTCGGGCCGCTGTAGTTGATACCCTTGTAAGTGGTGCCTGCCTTGTAACGCACCGCGCTGTCGCTGCCGCTCACAGGCACTTTCGACAACGGAGTCCACTCGACACCCACGGACGTCTGCAACTTCTTCTTGAATTGCAGGTAAATCTCCTTTGATATTCCTTCGGGCATCTTGCGTGTGTACAGACCGTCCACGATGGCGAACTCGTCGATGACTCCATCCGTGTCGCTGAAATCCGCATCGTCAAAGCGCTGTATCTGGTACACGACATCCAAAGAAGGGTTGCAACACAAGTCTGATGTCCTTCTGTACACGGAACTCGCGGCAACGGCACCCGACGTGAACATCCTGTAATGGTCGTTCACCACCTTGCCCGTCAGATGGTCGAGAAGCCATGCGTTGGTCACTCGGTAAGGTTCCCGCACGCTAATCATCACGCCGTCTTTCAGCGGAATAGGCCTTGTGAGCCATTTGTTCTCTTTCTTGTACAGTTTCAGCGGCTCCGCTCCTCCGTCGGAAGACTCGGAAAGTTTGCCGCCGACCCTCTCATCCTTAACCAGTTCGACAGTCGGTGTCCTGTCATAGCTGTCGTACCTCTTTGAGACATAGAGGTATTTGCAAGTGTCGTTCAATGTGAACTCGACGCTTGTGTTGGCGGACACGACTATACGGTACTTGTCGGAGTCTGGCGAGAAACCTTCGCACTCCGCCATGTACGTGCTTCTCATCGTGCTGACATTGTAAGTGCCGCTTTCTGGGAGTTTGCTTTTCGACACAAATACGATGCAATATCTGTCTGTCTGCGCCGTCACAACCACTTTTTTGTAGCCTTCGATTGAAACCTCTCCTATCGTGTTCGGTGACGTAGCGGCGTAGAAATTGCTCGGGTCGAGACTGCCTTTCCTCGATTTCGCAAATGCGGTGTACGTCACCTCCTGAATCACGCCGTAGAGGTCGTCAACCAAATCACCGAGTTCCTCCGTTGTCGTCTCAAGGTTCTGATTCGTCTCCTCCAAACCCTCTCCTATCTCCGCTATCCAGTCGTTGATGTCGTCAAAATCGCCCCTTGTGTGGGGATAATCAATCACTGTCACGCTGTCGGGAAGGCGGTTGATGCTTCCCTGATTCCCGTCAATGTTGAATGTTTTTGTGAATATAACATTCAAGCAGTCCTGCGGTATCTCGAACTCGACCATCCCGCCTCCGCTTACAGAAACAGATTTTACGGCGTTCCATGTGTCGCTCGTTGTGTTGTGATGCACGGAGCAAAGCACATCGTTGTCAATCAACTGCTGAAGGGTCAAATCGCCGCTTGGCGGGTTTTTCTTGATGAAAGTGACCCATGCGTCGTAGCCGCTCGTCTTTCTCACAAGGATATGGCTTCCCGTTGCCTTCAACTGGTTTACCAAAGTGCTGCCGATATACTTCGACGTGTAATTTGTTCCGGACGATGTGTTCTTCTTCGCTGTGTTGGAAAGCGTAGTGGTGTTTCTGAATTGGATATTCCACGAACCCAAGTTCGATGTAATGTCATCGCCAACGACACGTTCCGTGACACCGTACAACCTCAAGTAGAGAGCGTCAAGAGCGGATTTCTCAGCGGCAGTGTCGCCGTCCAGCAGGTAGCAGTAAAAACGTCCTGTCATCACACTGCCTTGTATGTTAGTCTTGAAATACACAGCTCCATCTGGAATGTCAACAATGTATTCTTTTAATATTGCTGTTGACAGCGAAGAATCAACAATGTAAACGCTTCCGCTAATCAGCACGTCGTTCTCGTCAGTGAAACAGAATCCCGATGAGCCAGTTGCTGTTTGAACACGTCCGACAAATCTCACCCTTCTGTAACCTTCGACGTTGAATTTTCCCCATTTCCAGTTTGACGCGTCCCCAACAGTATTGTCAGATTTAATGTACTTGCCCAAAGTCCCGACTTCTGTCGGGTTGGCCAGCGTCTCTGTGATTTCGACACCGTTCAGCTTCGCTCTCAGCGGAGCCACCTCCGCCTCGATGAGGTCTTTGACGGACACACCAACCGAAAAGTAGCAGTAGAAGTTCGATGTGGTCAGCACGTTTGAGTATCTCACCTCTGTCCTGAAGTGGGTGGCACCGTCAGGCACGGCAACAATATACTCTTTCATGACGTGTGTGTCAACGGAGTTTTTGTCCCACCGTTGCACAAAGTCCGTCACCCATGAGCCTCCAGTGTAATGCCCGAATGCGTATGCGAAGTTGGTGTCATTAGTACCAAGCCCGCTTCGCAACGCCATGCCAAGGAAGCGCACCTCGCTGGTGCCTTGCGGCAATACTATTTCTGTCCTTGAAGCGACAGTAGAATTTACAGGGCTTCCAGTGTCGTCGAACTTTCCGCTAACGACGGTGTAGCCTACAGCCTTTGTCTCCTGCCTCGTCGTTCCGTCAAGGGCGGATTTCAAGTTAAGCACGTCCGTGGCTTTCGGCACGGTCGGCCTGTTGGTCTCGTCCGACACGTCGATGTCCGTCAGATGCGTGCTGTCTATGCTCACGTTGTTCACCTCTTCCGCCGTCTTGAACGAGCTGACAGACGCGGCGTCAACAGACTCCTGTGTGTCAACATACCCACCAGGGTTATCTCCACGCCATCTGTACACCGTCGAGACACCGTTGTGCTGCACGTAGCAGTAGCATCCCGTGCCGCCCTCGCTCGGAAGGTCGGGGTAGTCGTACCACCCCTTGAACGGGTTGTCAGCGTCCACGCCGTCCGCGCCCCTCGGTATCGTGAAGTTGAGGACTGGGGCTGTTGAAGTCCCGCTGTTCGTGACCTCCGCATTGGTGCCAGGGTTCCCCGTCGTGGTCGCACCCACGGTCACGGACTGCACGGCAGTGTCCGCTTTTGCCCCTTGCGCCGCTGTGGCGAAGTCAGACGCTTTCTTACCGATGTCGGTCAAGTTGCCGTTGCTGTCAAGACCAGCGAAATTGCCGTTGGTTGCCCCACTTACCTTGTCTGCTTTTCCTGACACGTCTGGCACAACGATGCCCCCAACCTGCTCATCGACATATTCCTTGTTCGCAGCGTCGTTGGCCTGCTTCGGTGAGACGATGCCTCGCAACACAACATTATGCCCGTTTTGAACAACAACGTTCAGTATGGTATCGTTTGTGTCGCTGCTTAGATAGAAATCCACATTCCCTTCACTGCCGCTTGTGAGTGTCAATCCCACGACGATGAGGCCGTTTATGAACGTTTTCACGCCGACAATCTCCTCCGTCCCGTTGATGTGAACCTTGTCATCGTCGGACAGCAGCTTCGAGCCGAGGTACACGTTCCCCGTGTTCGTGCAGAAGTACAGCGTGTCGCTGTCGTAAGTCGGCAAGGCGTCGTACGTGGCCTGAAGGCATCTTGTTAGTGTGTATTCTTTCATGTTGTCACTCCTCCGTTATGTTGTCGTTTGTCGCGCCAGGCGGGATGACCTGGAGACGGCAGGTCAGCGGGTCGTACACCTCGGATCCGGACTCGAGGTCAGGGCAGTCGTCCGCAAGGCCGGGCTCCTGGGAACGGACATATTCGAGGAACCTGTACCTGCGTATCGCGTAATCGCTTGCCTCCATCTGCGCGAACACGCTTTCCGTGATCGCTGGTTCCGTAAGCCCCCCGAACGGGAACGCGTTCAGGATGCTGTATGCATGTGAGTAGTCGCCCTTGGTGACAGTGAGTGTTGTCATCCTTGCCCATCCTGTGTTAATCTGTGCCATTTTCTGTCGGTTTTATTGTTTTTAAAACTGTTTTTAACGAGTGTTTAAATGTCGTTCCAGACATTGATTTTCGCGTTAATCCTCTCGCATACGGGGTCGCTCCAGGCGAAGGCGTAATGCTCTTGCAACACCACGCACACAGGGTCGCCCCACTGGTGACTGTACCCCTCCGCCTCGGTTGCGCTCACGGGGCCGCTCCAGGCGAAGGCGTAACGGTCGCCGCCCGGCGAGATCCTTGTCATCACCACCTCCTCGGTGCCTTGCCTCGGGTTCTGCACAAGGGCGGTCTCGAGGAAAATCCCGTTCGTGGAAGCGTCGGTTCTGACACCGAACTGGGGGTTGAGCTCCGCGGTGCCGCCCAGTATGGAGTGAGAGGATCCGAGCTGGTCAAGCAGGCCGTTGAGCCTGTGACGGAGCAGGGTCCTGGTCACGCCGTTCTTGACGAAACCCTCGTACACTTCGCCAGCGGAGTTCATGAGGAGGCCGAGACAGGCGGGGGAAACGCCTTCCTGCGCGGTGCCGACCGCCGACTCCTCACTGTAGGAGTCCTTGTAAGCCGACACGCTTGCCTTTTCCTCGACAGCATTCTCGTCCACTTCATTTTCCTTGTAAAGAGCGCGCACCAGCGTGATTTTCGGGTTCCGGAACAGCTGCCAGCGGAAATTGCCGTTCAGGTCATTGTGCCACTCTTGTTCCGGTAATTGTCCGAACCAAACATTGTTGTCCCCTTCAATCCGCACCGTGATCTTGTCAGAGACCGACAGCCGCAACCGGCCTGGGACGGGCGGAAGGGACACGTACTCGCCGCCGTCAAGACGGAAGACTCCCTCCGGGACGGACGACGGATCAGTTTGAGAATATGCCGGATGGTTCGTCACCCACTCGGAACCGAAAGGGCATGTGCCCTGCTCATTGTAAAAGCAAAGCCCCATGTCTCCATAATCCCCAGCGCCGTCCTTCCATTCGCCTCCAATAAGGCCGAAAGCGCTCCTGTAGTGTTTCAGGACCATTCCGTCACCGGACAGCAGCTCCAGTTTTGACGGTATGAGAATCTGGAGAAGCTTGTTCCATTTTTTCCAATCGCCATCTTTGAGCGGGGTATGGGCTTTGGTGTCGAAAGGGTTGTATTTCGGAGAGAACAGCATGTCAAGGCTGATCCGCAGACGGTATTGCGTTGTGTTACGCGACTTGGGCAAAAACGATGATTCGACCGAGAACAAGCCCCCGAAATTGTCCTCGACGAAATTATAGCCTTCGTAAACAATGTCACCCGCGAGCAAGTTCTTGAATTCACCTTGTATCTGATCATAGCACTGTATCATCCTCGCCAGGCATGCGTCGTTGACCGCGCTGTATTTCCCGCGCAGGCGCACAGGCACGCACCCTTGCGCGAGGCTCACGGGTGTCTTTCCCGCGAAAGCGGGTTCTAGGCCGTCGATGAAGAAAGCGGCTCCCCAGCCAACAATGTCATCCTTGTACACTGAATAATACCTGCTGGATTCAACGAAGCCCTTGTCATCAGGGTCCAGTGTGCCGTCAGCGATGACGGGTTTTGACTCGCGTTCAAAAGAAAGCTCGAATCCGCCGTACACCTCGCCGAACGAAAGTCTCGCGTCGCATCCCTTCCACACCACCGGTATGGTTGTGCCGTTTGCGAACATCCACTCCGCGTCGTACAGGTACACCAGACCGCCTCGCTGCACGATGCGGTAGCTCAGCGGCTGAAGCATCTTCTCAAGCGCCTCGCGGTAGGTCATCCCCTCAAACCGCCTGCTGTTAACATAAAGATGGTGCAGGTGGGCGTAGTTGCCACCCCATCCTGGGAGGATCATGGAAATGTTCTGTCGCAGGTTCTTGATGTCGAGGTTGAGCATCATGAAGGCCGCCGACACGATGTCGTAGAGCGACACGATGAAGTCCGATCGCCCGCCTTTGCTGAACGGCTTGAACTCGAACCTGTTCAGCGCGCCGAAATCCGAGAAGGTGATCTCTGTGATGTAGCTGTCAAGGTAGCTGTAAGGCTCCTCGTACACGCCCTGGTCGAGCACGCCCGTCCAGTACAGTTTGCCGTCACGGTACACGTGCAGGAATGCGTATTCGTCGATTGCGAGCGGCACCATCTGCCTGTCTCTGTCGTTCACGATCTTTAGTGTGCATCGCGATGGGCACACGGCGTCTTGCGGCTTTGTCTCCTGCCACTCGATCACGAGCGGCTGTTCTGCGTCAAGGCCTACCTCCACGGGGTCGCCGTTGAAGTCGCGCCAGATTTCCGCCATCCAGAGGATGCCGTCGGGGTCGCCAAACTGTGAAGTGTATGCGATGTTGTAGCTCATCCGTTTCGTTTGTATATGTTGTTCTGTTTGTTGAGTATTCCCACCAGTTCGCGCCCCTCGATCCTGAATTTAACCTCCGTGAGTCCCTGCTGCCCTCCGATCAGAGCGCGCAGCCTGTCGAGTGGTGCTATCACCTCTGGGTTGCTTTTTGCGCCGCCGTACTCGCCCATGAGGCCGATGGTGGGGCCGTAAACCACCGCGCCGGTGGCGAACTTGGGCAGGCTCGAGAACGAGGCTATCACGGACGCGACCGCGCCCACGGCCAGGATGGGGCCGACGAACGGGATGCTTGCGACCGAGCTAGCGGCGCCGGTGCCGGCGTTGAGCGCGTTGGCTGTCGCTTCGCTTCGCTTCGCCGCCGCCCTTGCCTGCGAGGCGCCGACTGTCAGTCCCGCGTTTGCCACTTCCGCGGCTCCTTCCGCCGTGTCCCCGCCGACGATGGCCGCCGTGAGGCTCTCCCTTAACGTCGCTTCCTTCCTCTTGGCCTCCGTGATGATCTCCGACGCAGCGGTTGTCACCGTCGCCTTTGCGGTCTCCGAGACGGTCTCCTCCGTGTTGGAGATGACGGTCTGTGCCGTTGCCGTCTTTTTTGTTGACACAAGCGATTTGGTGGCCGCGGTGATGTTTTTTATCGATTCGATGACCGAGGACGAGCTTTTGAACATGTTTACGAACGCGTCCACGGTCTTGGTGAGTCTGTCCCATGCGTTGTCTGTGTCGGTGATGGCGTCCTTGATGTCGCGGAACGAGTCCGCCACGCCCTTCACGCCGTTCCATGCGTCGCCGGCGCTTTTGGATTTTGAGGTTGTGTCATTGCCTTTTTTTTCAGCCGATGACTTGTCGAATCTCTGCAGATCCAGCCGTGCGTCGAGCCATGCCTGCGTGTCGCCGGTCTCTGCCTTTCCGTAGGCCTCGGCGAGGTCGAGTCTCGCCTTGTAATATTTCTCCGTCTCGACGAGCATGAGACGGTCGTGCTGTTCCTGCGTGATTTTCTGTTCCAGCAGTTGGCGGGTGAGGGCCGCCTTCTGTATTGCCAGGCTGTCGTCGAGCTGCTTCCGCTCTGTGCTGTAGCCCGCTTCGCCGAGTTTTGCCCTGATGCTCTGTTGTTCCCGGATGATTTCGGTGGTGTCCTGGTTGTAAGTCTCGGCCACCTTCAGCCGTTGTTCGGAGTTCCGAAGGTCACTCTCCAGCACCTTGATGTCGTGCTGTTCCTGGGTGATTTCCTTGTTTTCGAGCTGTTCATTCAGGCAGTCTTTCTCCTCTTCGGTGAACTTGTTAAGAAGCGTCACCTTTCTGTCGTATTCGTTCTCCTTATGCTGAATTCTCGCTTCTATGAGTGATTGTTCGACCTTGGTGGTGTCTTTCCCGTACTTCTCCGCGATCTCTCTCTGTTTCTCCAGGCTCTCGATTGAGACGGTCTCCATCGATGACTCGTATGTTTCCCTGTCACCGGTCTGTTCATACGCTCTCTTCAGCTCGTTTTCTTTAATGCGTTGCGTTTTCTCGACGGCCTGTATTTCAGTGTTGTATCGTTTTTCGGTTTCTTTTTTTGGTGTTGTGACAACATTCCCAGGCTTGTTCGGTTCCGGTTCTGGTTTCTGAACTGAATCCGCGTCCGTTTTGCCTTCGTCAGGAATGACTCCGCTGTCTTCGTCTCTTTTGCTCTTCCTTTCCCATTTCACAGCCCATGTCACCGTTGTCTCCTTCCTTTCCTGTTTCCTCCCCTCGAGAATCTCCTTCTGTTCTGCGATGGCCATGGCTCTTTCCTCCGCTTTCGATTGCATGCTTGCAAGTCCTTGTGCGGCGGCGTCCTTGTCCCAAAGAGCCTGAAGCTTGTACCACGCCCGCATGATGTCCTCGATGCCGCTGAGGAAAAAGTCCGAGATCTGGAGCCATTTCAGTTTGAACCATGCTCCCATCTGCCCGAGCGACTTGTTGATGTAGTTGACCACGCTTTCCCATGTCTCTCCCCATCCGGTGGTGTTTTTCACCACGGTGGCGATGGCACCCACCAGAAGCGCGATTGCGGAGATGATGAGGCCGATGGGATTCGCTTTCAGCACGAGGTTCAGCGCCGCTTGGGCCGCCTTCCATGCGTTTGTGAGCGCTATCTGTATCTTTGTCCTTGCGGCGACCAATGCCTGCACCGCGGCGTGTGCCGCCAGAGCGATTTTGTTGGCGTTGATGGCGATGGTCAGTGAGGCCACAGCGGCTGTGACACCGATGATGACACCGCTGAAGTCGCTGATGGTGTCGATGATGTTGCCGAAGCCTGTGCGGATGGTCTCCAAAGCGGCCGGTATCGCGTTCAGCACGTTGGTGCTGAAGTCGAGGACGGCGTTGATGACCGGCTGCAGCTGGTTGAACACGTCAACCAGGAACTCGTTGTAGGTGTCCCTCAGCTGGTTTATCTTGCCCTCTGTCGTGTTTCCCGCGCTTTCCGCGCCTTTGTAGAACAGCGATCCCTCCTCCGTGGCCCATGCGAACGCCTTGGCCAGCATCTCCGCCGATATGGCTCCCTGGCTCATCTTCTCCTTCAGGGAGGCCATGCTTTCGCCCGTGTGCTCGCTGATGACGGCCAGAGGGTTGAAACCCGCGTTGATCATCTGAAGCAGGTCCTGTCCCATCAGCTTGCCAGTACTTGTCGCCTGGCTGAACGCCAGTGCGAGGCTCTGCATTTTCTGCTCGTCGCCCATGGCGATGTCGCCAATCTGTTTCAGTGTGGTGAAGGCCTGCTCGCCGGATATGCCGAACGACATCATCGTCTTCTGCGCATCGATGAGGCCTTCCTTGTCATAGACCGTCTCCTTGCCGTATTGCGAGATGCGGGAGAACATGTCGGCTGCGGCATCGGCGTTGCCCTTGAACAGGGTGGTCAGGTTGAGTTTCTGCAGTTCATCGGACGCGCCCACATCGACGACTTTCCGCAATGCTTCGCCGACCTTGCCGACAGTGTTCCTCACCAGGTCGAATGCCTGGTTGATGCCGATGGCAACTTCAGAGAATTTGCCCAGTCCTGTGCTCAGTTTGCTTGTTTCGCCGGCTATGCGCTTTACAGCATTGTTGAAGCCGTCGGCGTCAATCTCCAGTTTCTTGAAGCCTCCGTCATCGGTGATTTTTACCTTAAATTCCACTGTTCCTGTTGACATAACCAAAAAGTTTTATATCTTTGCGGTGATGGTAACGTTGCTGTTCATATTGTTTTGCATTGCCGGCCTTGTTCTGATAGTTGTCTTGGTGCCGTATATCATCGGTATTCTCCTTGGAATCGGCAAGGCCATCTGGATCATTGTTACAGGGCGTGAAAAGGACCCTGAATTTGTTGAGGAACAAAAAGCCTTCGAAGCCAAGCGTGCGGCAAAGAAAGAAATTCGTCGGCAAAGACGGAGAGAATTTTGGCTTCCTTCATCGCTAAGATAACCCCGTTTCACTGAAGCCCCTGCTCCCTCTTCACCCTCTCGAACCTTTCCCTTATCTCTTTTGTCGTGAGTTTCTCCGTCTGGGTCTCTTCCGCGTCCCAGGGGAAGCGCATCACGTCGCGCGGTTCCATCCTGCGTCTGCTGTAGGGTTGCAGCATGCACAGGCACTGCATCCTTGTCTGTTCCCATCCTGATCGTTCCCGGCGTTCCTCGGCGCGATGCCAGGCATCGGCCACTGAACGGAACTCGGCGGGGGTGCACCGGCAGAAATCGTCGAGGCTCATGCCGATGGCGCCCACCGCCAGTCCGAGAAGGGTCAGGATGTCGGAGGGTCCGAATTGGTGTCGGACGCTCCGGCCTCCCTCTGGCCGGTTTCGCTGTAGAATTCGGTCACGCTGTCGGGGTCGATGCTGTCGGCAAACTCCATGAGGCTCATGCCGAACTCCACCTTGTCGGCGGCGCACGCACTTGCAATGCAGCACCAGAGGAAGATGACGAGCTCGGTGATGTCGGTGTCCTTCATCGAGTTCACGTCTTTCCCGGTCTCGTTGCGGAAGCGCAGCATGGCTCCCATGGTGATGCGGCAGGGGTATTCCTTGCCGTTGATCATGATCCTCTTTTTTTTCATGGAGCCAGCTTATTTGGATTGAACGTTTTTCGCGCCTCCAGCGCCGAGAGTTGTCGCCGCTGTCACGGGTCCGCAGTTGTCGAATGTCACGCTCCACTGCTCGTCGTCGCCAGCCTTGCCGGTCTGCTTCAGCGAGGTGATGATGAAGTCTCCCTCGTAGAGTCCCTCGCCGGAGGCCTGGTCACGGTATCTGTAGCGGAGTTTCACTTTCGACTTGTTAAGCCAGAGCGTTTTGAGGTCCGGGAAGCCCATCGATGTGGCGGCCACGCCGTCATAGACGAAGCCATCTACTGTGATTTGCTCACTGAGCGACTTCACGTACTTCTCTTTCCAATGCGAGTCGGGCGCCTCCTTCGTGACGCGCTCGCCGGTCTCTGTGTTGTCGTTGATCTCGCAGTTTGACGAGTATCCGAACGGCTTGAATGTGCCGCTCTCTACTGCTCCCATAATAAGGTCAGTTCCTGATCTGTATCCTGGCATGATGATGTGTTTTTGTTGTGTTTAACGTGTTTTTAAATACATCTTTAAGACTGCGGCAGCCATGATTGCCATCGCGACGATCCATCCGGCGTTGCCGCCTTTTTTCGGGACTTCCACCGTCTTATAGACGGTCTCCGTCATTACCACCGTGTCGGTGCTGTGCGACCTCACCGTGTCGTGGACGGTCCGTTCCCTCCAGCGGGTGAGCCAGCGGGTCATGATCACCGTGTCGCCCGCCTCGCGGACATACACGCTGTCGTGGATGACCACGGAGTCAGCCGTTACAGTCTCACTCAGCACTGTCTCTGTTCTGGCCTCGCTTCTTCCTGTCGTCGTCGTCCGACTGCTTCTGCAGCTCGTCCAGCACAGGGCAATCGTCATAATGAGGGCAGCTGTTAGCGGTGTTGATGGCCTTGCGAAGGTTCTTGACATCTCTCCTCAGTCCCTTGATCTCGTCCTGAAGCGGCTTGGCGATGTTCTCCTTGAACTCGTTGACGTAGGTGCGCGAAAGCTCCATCTCCTCCTGCCGGTTGCGGATGTCCTGCTCCCTCACCTTCTTTCGGTGAAGGCGCCCGTCCACGAACCAGCCGCAGGCCGTCAGCAGCGCCACAAGGCTCGGTATGATGCTCGTCCACTCCATTTCGATGTGTTTTTGTTATACGTATCTTTCTATGAACTCCGCCATGGCTTCGGTGTCGGCCACGGCCTCGTCCTTTCCTTTGTAATCCATCCGGCGGATCACCTCGTATGGGTCTCCGTCGTGGCTGATGGTGATGGTCACGTGTGTCATATCCCGTACTCCTTTCTCACGTCGAAGCACGGGCAGGCTTTCCTCACGCCCGGCAGGTCGCGGTGCCCGCACACGTCCGCCCATGGGAAACGGTTGCGGAAGTCGGCGACGTAGGCCTTCAGGGCTTTTTTCTGCGCCGGGGTTCTCGTGTCGGCTGGGGTTTTGCCGTCGGCCTTGCAGCCGCCGACATACACAATGTGCCGGCTTGTGGTGTTGTGGCCTTTTGCCCCATTGGTGACCTCCCAGCCGTCCACGTAGGCGTCCTCGTTGTTTGGCACCAGACGTTCCACGGTGCCGTCGAGGTGCACCATGTCCGTATAGCCGACCTGCTTCCACCCCCGGCCTTGCGGCAAGGGGCCACAGTGCCAGCGGCGGATGTCGGCGGCTGTCACCTCCCGGCCTTCCGGCGTGGCGGTGCAGTGGATCACAAGTCGTGCTATACGGGTTTTGTTCATGGTGCTATTGGTTATGAAAGATTTAGGATGCAGAATATTCCTGGATCAGTCCAAGAACGCCCTTGGCGTCGCCGCGGCTCTTGCGGCCTCCCATGCGGTTGAGGAAGCTGTAGATGTCGCCGTAGTAGGTGGGGTCGCCGGTGTTCTCGAACATCTTGGTCTCGCCCAAGGCTCGGCGCACGAAGTTCTTCTGCCAGAAGAGGCCCACGGCGCAAGCCGTATTGGCGGCACCCTTCTCTCCCAGCTCGATGGCCTCGTAATCCTCAGGGGTGTAGGTGAGGTCGTTGTCGGAGGTGAACTTGAAGTATTTCTGTCCGGTGACGGCACTCAAGGAGCTGTTGGATGCCAACAGTGCGGTCTGGCGCTCGATGATGACGAAGCCTTCCAGCTTCTCGAGACGTCCGGTCTTCGGGTCATAGACGGCGGCCAGCAGGTTGTCGTTGCCGTTGTTGCGCACGTCATCACAGATTTGGTTGTACATCTCGGTGGGAAGCAGCACGAAGCGGTCCTCCTTGGGAGTGCCCCATTTGTTGAAGATCGCCTTGGCCTTCACGAAGTCATCGACACACACGCCCGTGCGCACGCCTGTACCATGGATAAGGTATTTGGCGTTTTTCTCTTTTGTGGCCTTGATGAAATATCTGGGTCTCCAGTTATACAGCATGGTGTCGGCAAGCACCTGGCGCAGGTAGCTCATGTCCTCCGACATGCAGCTGGCCATCTTGTCGTAGCTGAGTTCCACCTTGTCGGCATCGGGGATGAAGCGCGGGTCGGTGGTGAACTCGTCCAGTGCGTAGGTGACGTCCACGTCGGTTCGTCTTGTAATGGTAGCAGGGAGCTGGGTGCGGTTACGTTTCACGCCTGAAGGCGAGCCGGCTTGCGGCACATGGACCACCTTTCCCATAAGCACATATTGCGACTCGTCGATGGACTCCAGAAGGAACTCGTTGTTCTTGAAGAGGTTCCCGACAATGAAGTCCGTCCAGATCTCGGGGGTGACGGCCATGCCGAGCGATCCCGCCGGGATCTTGATCAGCGTGGAGGCGACGAAAGTGCCCACGCCAGCGGTGGCTCCGAAAGCGGAGCCGATCCCGACCGCGAAGAGAAGGGCGGTCAGGAAGGAGGTGATGAATTTGATTCCGTTTCTCATGTTGTTTGTGTGTTGGTTGGTTGTTTCGTTGTTTAGATGGCGAGGAAGCCTTCGCCGTCCCACAGCAGCTGTTTGGTGACGGTGGTGGATGCGGTTCCGGCGAGGGTGGCCACGGTGTCGTCGCCCACCTTCACGGTGATGTCGCGGGCGGTGGAGTCGCTCGTCCAGTTGACGGCCACCACGGCGCCCACGTTGAGGTTGTCGGGTTCGGGGACCAGCGTCAGTGTCGTTGCGGCGCTGCGGCTGCCCAGTTTCACGATGGTCTTCTCACGGCGCACCGGCACCTCGGCCTTGTTGGAGCTGATCTCAGGCTCCACGGCCTCGGCGGTCGGGAACACCACTT